>JAJZDO010001033.1 GCA_021805955.1 Acidobacteriota bacterium | reverse complement strand
TCGTTTCGCACGTGATTCCGCTGTGCAGGAAAGGCAGGCTGCTGTAGTGGTTTTTCGTGCCGGCATCTTCGCGTTGGACGGCGCTCATGTGACACCGCATACAACCCGAGGTCATCGGGATTGCGGCGGGTATACGCGCGAAGGCGGAATATCCGGGCTTCATGTCATAGGCATTCGAAGGCGCATAATAAGCAATCGGAGACTCGAACAAGTACCCACCGATGGAATAGAGATAGGTACGGCCAAGGTGCCCGGATCCAAGAAAATAAAGCAGTTTGAACCTTCCATCAAGGCGAGGAGCGCTTTGCCGTCGGTAATTCAGGTACGCGGAGTCATGGGCCAGCATGATGGTGTATTGCACGCCCGAACTGCGATTGTAATAGCTTGCGGGAGAGATTCTCTCGATCGCCAGCCCGCTGGCGTTTGCCATGGGAGTTTCAACATAGGTGCGCAAAATTGCTGCATGGCAGCGTCCGCAAACGGCATCCGTCTGCCGGACCGATGCGATCGTGGTGGGCGCGGTGGCTTGTCCGAAGGCTGCGTTGGCAACGCCCAGGACGAAGATAAGGGCGGGATACAATCGCGGTACTGCAAACCGATCCTCGCGCCGCTGGCCGTGTCCAGCTATGTATTGCTTAACCGCGGCCATCAGGGTTGGGAGTCTCCGCATTGTCGGTCGATTGGGATCCGTTGATCGCAGCGCACTTGGAGAACTCCTGTTGAGCGGATTTGTTCAGACCTTCTTTCTTGTAAACCCTGCCCAGTTCGAAATGCAAAGAGGAAATCTGGGGAGCCAAAGCAACCGCTTTCTGCAATTCCACTTGCGCCTGCCTGAGCAGGTTTGCCTGTTCATAGGCTTTGCCAAGTTCTTCGTGAACCTTCGGATTTCGCGGAGCCATTTCGGCGGATTTCTCCAGCAGGACTGTTGCCTGCTTTAGCTTTCCCTGCGATAACAGCAAATCGCCAAGATCGAGGTACGGCTGAGCGTCCGGCTTTCCTTGCATGGCTTGATAACGGATCGCGGTCTGAAAGTCCTGAATGGCCTTCGGCATCTGGCCGAGACCTTGATGCGCAAGGCCTAGATTGTTCAACGCTTTAGCATTGTGCGCGGCCAGCTTCAGACATTCGCGAAAGGCGTCCACCGCCTCCTGAAAACGGTTTTCGTTATACCTGGCCCGCCCGAGATAGTACCAGTATTGCGCGTTGGCAGGGGCCATGTGCGTAGCTTGAGTCAGCCAGCGGTCTGCGTCGGTGTAGTCGTGGAGCAGGACGTAATCGAGCGCAACGACTGCCAGGGCATCTGCATCCGGTGGATGCAGCCGCGCCCCTGCCGTATATTCCACCAGCGATCTCTTCGGGCGACTTTCACGGAAATAGGCATAACCGAGAAGAAAGTGCGCATCGGCGGAGCCGGGATGCAGGGCCACGTAGTTCCGCGCCGCAGTCTCCGCCTGACTCGATTGTTGCAGTTGAAGAAAGGCGCGCGCCTCATAGAGCAATGCATCGGTCCGGGTCGGCTGGTCGTGCTGCGCCGACTGCATGTAGCGGATGACGGCCGCGTAGTTTCCGGAGGCGTACGCAGACACTCCCTTCGCGTAGTCCGCAGGGCAACCCGCGCACGAAGAATCTGATCGCACGGCCGCAAAAACGCAATCGCTATTGAGGACGCAGAAAGAGAAAAGGCCGCAATTTGCCGCCATCAAGGCAATGAGCGACAGCCGGCGGCGATTTATGGATTTCATGGAACACTCAGCCGAAGCGTTTCCCGCTAGTGGGAAGCGACAGGGTCCACGGTGCGCCCGGTTCGCGCGTATCGCTCCGTGGACCCCTGATTCAAAATTCTAATCGAAAAGTCGCTTGCCCTTGCCGATTGGAAATTTGTGAACTTGTGTTGGTGATTTGTCCGAATGTGGAATCGCTTGCGTTGGTGTCGGGTCCTTGCAACTGGACCCGGTTGAATGCATTGAAGTAATCCACACGAAGTTGTCCCGTCAATCGGTTTGTAATATGGAAAAACTTCTGTACATCGAAGTTTTCAACGCGCAGTGGTGGATTGCGGAGACTTGGGTAATTGCGCTCCGCATTGCCCAGAGCGAAAGGCTGCGTCAGGGCAAATGCGTTAGTCGTGAATTGCACCGGCTGAGCCGGAACCTTTCCACTGAAAAAAGCAATCGAGCGTCCGTAATTGAAGGTCTTGCGGGTCACGCCTGGAACTACATTAGGACGATCGAATCCATTGCCCACAGGATTGAAGTTGTCGGATGCGCCGAATGGGGTGCCTCCTTCGTAATCCAAAATGGCGCTGACCTGCCAGCCGCCGGCCAGTTGAGCAAGCACCTTCTTATTGTTCAGATATTTCTGCCCATATCCAACAGGAAGCTCATAAGTGGCGACATACCTGTTGATGTACTTTTGATCGAGGCCCGAAACTGTGTATTCCGGCTTCTGGTTGTACTTGTTCTCCGGGGCCGAGGCAAAAGAGGTAAACCCGCTGTCGACATTGGCGAGATTACGCGACAGCGTAAGTGACGCCAGAAAGCTCAGGCCATTGGTGAAACGTTTTTCCACCTGTGCCTGCAGCGAGTTATAGAACGACGTACCGGAAGTCTCGAAGTTGTTCATGACCCCCGAATACTGCGGGTACGGCAGTAAAGCCTGGGACACCGTGGCGCCCGAGCCAAACTGCGTGACGAAGTTTGCGTATGGAGGAGTCAGTCCTGCCGCGATCGCCTGCGGAGAGTTGATCAGACCTCCCAGTAACGGCCCATATTTTAAGAACGCAGGATTGAGCTGGTTCGGCGGATTCAATTGCGAAGGCAGGTGAATATCGCGGTTGCCGATGTAGGCAATGCTCATAATCATGTCATACGGCAGTTGCCGCTGCACGTTGATGTTCCACGTCTGGTTATAAGAGCCTGTTTACGATCTCCTGAGCAGCAGCCTGAGGAAAGCCAAGTGGACCATTTGCAGGCTGGTGTTCAGCTTGCGCTCGCAGTTCTTCCATAGCCGGCGGC
>JAJZDO010000004.1 GCA_021805955.1 Acidobacteriota bacterium | reverse complement strand
CGCCACGAAAGTTTGTATGAACTGGAAATCGCCTTTCAGCAGATGGCAGAACACTTGAAACCAGGCATAGAGTCCGCACAACCCTGGCTGGTCGACCGCTTGCTGCGCAACCTGCTGGTTGACCTGTCAGGTAACACGCACCGCGCGGAATTTTGCATCGACAAACTTTATTCGCCCGACAGCGCCACAGGCCGTCTGGGTCTTGTCGAGTTTCGCGGTTTCGAAATGCCACCGCATGCTCAGATGTCGCTCTTGCAAATGCTGTTGTTGCGCACGATGGTTGCGCGTTTCTGGCAGACGCCCTATACAGGCAATCTCAACCGCTGGGGAACCGAATTGCATGACCGATACATGCTGCCGCATTTCGTGGCACAGGACATGAAGGATGTCGTGCTGGATTTGCAGCGTTTCGGCTACGCTTTTGAATTCGAATGGTTCGCGCCATTCCTTGAATTCCGCTTTCCGCGTTTTGGCACCGTCGTGCATCAGAACATTGAGATCGAACTGCGTCAGGCTATTGAACCGTGGCATGTGCTGGGCGAAGAAGTCGCCGCCGGGGGGACTGCGCGCTATGTTGATTCGTCGCTTGAGCGCATGCAGGTGAAGGTGCGTCACATGAACGACAACCGGCATATTCTGACATGCAACGGTCGCCCGCTGCCCCTGACCGGTACCGGTGTCCGGGGTGAATACGTTGCCGCAGTGCGCTACCGTGCATGGGCGCCACCTTCGGGACTGCACCCGACCATAGGCGTGCACTCGCCGCTCGTGTTCGATCTGGTGGACAACTGGAGCGGACGTTCCATCGGCGGCTGCACCTACCATGTGGTTCATCCCGGTGGACGCAATTACGATACCTTCCCGGTCAATGCCAACGAAGCTGAAGCACGCCGCGTCGCGCGTTTCTGGGATCATGGGCATACACCGGGGCCTATGTACGTGCGGCGCGAAGGGCGCAATCCCGATTATCCGCTGACGCTGGATTTGCGCCGCAGCCCAGAGCCAATAATGGAAGGTCCACCCAACGACCACGCACAGCAAGTTCAACAGCAATAAACCGTATTGCAAGCACACTTCTCACCTAGCGTGTTTGCATAAATATGGCGGAGAGGGTGGGATTCGAACCCACGGTAGGCATATACCTACGCCTGATTTCGAGTCAGGTACATTCGACCACTCTGCCACCTCTCCAGACCGCGATTATAAGATAAAAACCACCGTTAGGTGGCAGAACCCGTGCGGACAAATATTCAGCGCGGCAGTTTGTCCAGCAAGGATTCCATGAAAGCGCGCAGCAGCCTTCCCGCCAAGGCCCCATCTCCCTTTTCGAGGGCCGCCAGAATGGGATCGTGAAGGGCCGCACAGGAGTCCAATTCGGCGGCCAGATGCTGAGCCACAAAAGGCAAGCGTGCACGCGTCTGGACATTTTCCCAGATTTCCAGAAACAAATGATTGCCGGACTGCACCACGATACTTCGATGAAAATCGAGTGCATGGCGACTGTAACGGGTCACATCACGATCTTGAGCCGCCTCGTGCAAGGAGGCCAGAGTGGCGCGCAGGGAATCCAATACGGCAGATGGGCAG
The DNA here is from genome assembly GCA_021805955.1 of Acidobacteriota bacterium. Next base: position 1,431 of record JAJZDO010000004.1, on the reverse strand, counting down.
GGAACGGCCAATTCTGCCGAACGCTGTTCCAGGACAGCCCGCAGAACATAGGCCTCGGCCATTTCCACAGGATTTGGGGAGCGTACGCGGGTCCCTTTGTAGCGCTGGGACTCTACTGCACCGAGCACTTCCAATTCGCGCAGAGCTTCACGAACGGGGCTCTGGCTGACCTGAAATTCCGCCGCCAGATCCAGTTCCACGAAACGATGTCCTGGCGCATAGGTTCCCTCCAGGATACGTTCCAGCAGGCGATCACGAATCTGGTCGCTCATGCAACGGCGCAACAAGGGTTGAGGCATCAGGAATGTGCTCCCACTGAAGCAGGAGACTTTGCTGAATCAGGGGAATCCGACCACCCGCCGCCCAGTGCCTTGACCAGAACGATACTGCTCGCCAAAGCCCGCAAACGCAATTGAGTCGCTCCGGTCAAGGCCAGGGCCACAGCCCGCTCAGCCTGCAGTACCTCGAAGCGGTTGGTCAGCCCTCCCTCAAAACTCAGACGAGCCTGTTCCAAAGCCTGCTGCGCTGCCTCGCTGGCTCCACGCGCGGCCTCCGCTTCCGTTTCCAATTCGCGCAGGGCCACCAGTTGATCTTCCACTTCACGCCACGCCCCCAGCACGGTATTCCGATAATTAGCCACGCTCTCTTCCCACTGGGCTCGTGCCAAGTCATTGGCCGCCGCGATCTGCCCCCCATTAAACAGGGGCAACGACAAAGTGGGACCGAATGACCATAAACGATTGGGGGCCACCAGCAATGGTCCATACCCCGTATTGCCATAGCCCGTATACCCTGTCAAATTAAAGACGGGAAACCATGCAGCCTTGGCCACCCCGATATTGGCATTGGCGGCCTTCACTTTCTCTTCGGCACTGACCACGTCGGGACGCCGTTCCAACAAGACCGAAGGCATCCCCGGTACGGGATGCAAGGGAGGGGGTAATTCGTCACTCACTGGGGCAATATGAAATTCCTCGGGATTGCTTCCCACCAGAAGAGCAAGGGCGTGTTCCATCTGCTGGCGCTGCAGACGCAGTTCATTGAGTTGCTGGCGTGCCATCTGCCAATTCAGATCGGCCTGTGCCTGGTCCGGTACCGCTGCCTCGGCACCCGCCACCAGAACGGCGGTCAGCGTACGGTTATCTGCCCAACTACGCACCAACCGTTCCGTCTCAAACAACTCCGCATCGAGCGCGCGCAACGATTCATAATCCAGCGCAATTTCGGCTTCCGTAGACAAGGCCAATGTAGCCAGATCGTCGGCACTGGCGCGGGCCTGAGCATCGGCAGCATGGGCTGCATTGCGCAAGGCTCCCCATATATCCAGTTCGTAATTCAGATCCAGTTGCACCTGATTGGTCTGGAATGCAGGATAGTTTTGTACCGGAAAGATCATGGTATGCTCGGAAATTTTCGTCAATTGATGCGTGG
>JAJZDO010000374.1 GCA_021805955.1 Acidobacteriota bacterium | reverse complement strand
GAGGCAGGTATTGAGGGCGGAACCCTGCAAGGTTTTCTTGCCCGGACAACAAAACCGGAGATGCAGGGACAAAAGCATTTCTACTTCGTCGATGAATCCAGCCTCACCAGCACCAACCAGATGCGCGAATTTCTCGCACGTATTGGCCCGAATGACCGTGTACTGTTGATTGGCGATATCCGGCAGCACCAGGGTGTCGAAGCGGGCCGTCCCTTCGAGCAGTTGCAGGAAGCCGGAATGCGAACCGCCAGGCTCGATGAGATCGTTCGCCAGAAAGACCAGGCACTGAAAGCCGCAGTCGAACTGCTGGCAACGGGTCAGGTCTCCGCTGCGCTCGACGTACTGCAACAACAGGGTCGCGTCCGGGAAATCCCGAACGCCGAGGAGCGTATCCGCGCAATTGCAAAATCCTATGTCGAATCGCCAGAGAAGACCCTGATTGTCTCACCGGATAATGCCTCCCGCCGGGAGTTGAATCTCGCCGTCCGGCAGGAATTGAAGGCCAATGGAACCGTTGCGCCCGAAGATCATTCCATTCGCGTTCTCGTCCAGCGTCAGGGCATGACTGGCGCTGAACGTGCATGGGCCAGCCACTACGAAGTCAACGATGTTGTCCGCTATGCGCGCGGCAGCAAGAATGGCGGAATCGAAGCTGGCTCCTACGGCACGGTAATGGCGATCAATTCACAGGCAAACTTACTGACTGTCGAGAAATCCAGCGGTGAATCCGCCATATACGACCCGCGCCGCCTGGCTGGAGTCAGCGTCTATCGCGAAGTCGCGCATGAATTCTCTATTGGCGACCGCATTCAATTCACCGCACCAGACAAGGTACTCGGCGTCGCCAATCGTGACCTTGCCGTCATCGAAGCAATCCATCCCGATGGTCGCGTTGCTGCGCGGCTCGACAACAATCGCCAGATAGAATTCAACACCGCCGAGCATCGCCACTTCGATCACGGCTACGCTGTCACCAGCCACAGCGCCCAGGGGCTTACTGCAGAGCGCGTCCTCGTTCACGCGGATACATCCGTTCACCCGGACTTGCTCAACTCCCGCTTCGGCTATGTCTCAATTTCCCGGGCAAGCCACGAAGCCACACTGTTCACCAATGACATGACAAAGCTCGGCCCCCAGCTCAGCGCCGATGTCTCGAAGACCTCTGCGCTTGAGGTCAATCGTGCTCCATCAGGTTCTCAGGGAATGGAAATGGGGGTATGACGAGGGCACACCCTGAACACTCCATGCTTTTTCAACAAAACATCAGCTTTTGGTAAAGACGGGCGGAGGGTCTGGGTGTATTCTGCTGGGCAAAGATTGGCTGGCGCGGCAGGTGGCATCCGGTTGTCCTTGCTTGGCCGCGAATGGAAAGCGAACAAGGGGAGCCGTCGGTGGATTCCGGGCGGCTTGGATGGTGTACGAATGAAACGATCTCTCGTTGTGACAATTCTGACAATTGGCTTGGCCGGCGGGTTGGCGATTGTCTCCGCGCAGTCACAGAACTCCAGCAGCAATGCCAAAGACAGCACATCAAAAAATGGTCGATCTGAAGGTAGCACTGCACAAAAAGCTAAATTAAAACCACTTTATCCAAATGGTCAGGGTTGCAATTATGACGCTCTTCAAGGTAGTTCTGGAGTTTTGGTTTCAACAGGGTTTTGTCCGCAGTCATTTCAAAAGCAGTTTTCAATCACTGGCCCAGCCCTGATGATTGGCAAGAATGCATACTATTTTGGCTACCATACGGACGCCGAGGCGCGTATCGTCGCCGATGTGTTTTGCCAAAGAGCGGGTGGGCAAGTGATAAACCATGCCGGCGGATCCGTGTTCTCTGGAGGATTTAATTTAAATAATTTTAAATATGCAGACTCAAACTTTGCCGTTCAGACTTTTGACCCCAAAAGCAATCGAGATTTGACGCTGAATATCCTCGCAGGTACGCTCTGCCAGAGGTTGCCGTAAAATGCGAACGGATTTCATCGTCGTTGAAATTAGTTTGTCGACCTGGATTGGCTACACATTTTGAATTTGCTGAACGGCGAACATATTCATCTCCTCCGAACGACGGCATGTGCAATGCTGACCGCCAGCTTGGGCCGTAGGGCATCCGACGTGTGCGCTGGCCTCTCTGGACTTGCAGGTTGAAAAACGGAACACGGAGCGAGGGACACGATGAAAGGGACAGCCTTCTTTCTAGCGGCGATAATGATTGCAAGCAGCGGATATACCCAGTCCAGCGCAGCGCAGAATAGCAGCGCCAAAACCAAAAACAGTAAGCCGGCGGCGAAGGACAAGCGCCTGCATCCGATTCAGGAAAAATGGGGGTGCAACTTTGGATCTACCGGTTCAGGCGCCTCATCGACAACTTCAAATGGGGTGTTGATTTCTTTCAGAGGTGGGTGCCCGGTGGATTGGCAGAAGCAATTTAATATTACGGCTCCCGCTCTGATGATTGGCAAAAATGCTTACATGTTTGGCTACCACACCGACGCCGAGGCGCGCATGGTCGCCGCTGTTTTTTGCCAACGAGCTGGAGGGCAGCGGACGGAGCAATTTGGTGCACCTGTGAGCAGTGTACTTAACGCTTCCGCTAACCTCCGATATGCAGATCCAAGTTTTGTCGTCCAGCCTTTCGACCCTAAAAGCAATTACGATTTGCAGCTAAATATCCTCACGAGTATATATTGCCAGAGATAGCCGCTGAGCAATGCCACTGGTAAGAACGCAGGATCTCGTTTCCTGGAATCGCGCAATGAACCTTCTGCGTTGTAGGATATCGGTAAAACCTGCTGGCACCTTTCGACAAATGTGTTATCTAGGTGATGAAAGCGGGTTGAGAGTTACCTAGTAGATGAACCACTCATGATCGAATCGAGGAGCGTCGAGGCTGATTGCGCGTTGACTCTCTTCAGCAACTCAGTTTCGTCGAGAGGGAGTAGAGCGACGCACCAACGCGGGTAGCATGTTAGACGCCTTACGCGAAGGACTCGATTGCCGTTAAGAAAGAAATCAATCGAAATAGGTTTTAAGCTATAGTCTTCCGGCATGAGGTGGACCGGAACCGCGTTTTTTCTTATCTTTACGATAATACATCCACCAGCAAGATCTCCTAAAGATCGAACTGTCATCAAAGAACGTTGAGATTCATTATTGGAAGAGATGTTTCCTGAATCTATTTCAAACGCTTCGTTAAGAGGCTCAAACGTTAACTGTCTTCGCATGGTGGAAAAGCTTCCAGCGTCGAAGGCTTTTATAGAGATATCTGGTAGCGTAGTCAGTTCATCCATATCCGGGGATAAAGAGCTAGATCGATGAAGGTGTTCGCGATATATATTTACGATAATCGATGTCGGAGAAGTTAATAATTGATACGCTTCTCTATCCTTCGTAAGAGTGGGTGCGAGGGAGGCTGGTACAGCAAAGGGAACAGGTTGATGAAGCTTAGCGTCACGGATTAACTGCCTTTTATATTTTAGAACTGCAAGGCCACTTATCCGATACTTGATCCGAATAGATTCAATTTGGAGCGGCGCGAGGAGCCTGTTTAGGTTCGTCACGATAACCATCGTTTGTTCTGCCGCTTCAGCGGCCCTTTGCGCCGCTCTCGTAGCTTTGTCGTTATCAACTAATTGCCCGACTATGAATGTTGAGAGCGTGAGAATAAGAGAAGCTATGAGTCCTACAAGATTTATGCGCCCCCACCGGGATATTGTCCCATCCTTAGTTTTGAAATCGTGAAGTTGCCCCGCGATTCCAAATATTCCAGAGAGGAGAATGCCAGCGAATTTCAGAACTTGAAGCACGAAATAATTCATATTGTGGCGTAGGGATCGAATCAAAACAAAATGAGCTCCGGAACAGTTTCCAAGCTGGTTAACCACTATAAAACAGCTTGGAGAATATGCTTACGGCTTAGTAGCAATCTGCCTACCTTTCTGTGCCAATGTAGGCGTTTTCTTCACCTCAGCCAGCAGCGGCTCTGTGTTTCTCTCAAATTCCGACATGGTTCCATCCTGCTCGGCGCGTTGTAGCCAGCGTAGCGCGTCTGGCTTGTCCTTCAGCGCAAGATAGGTGAGCGCCACGCCATACGCTGGCACCCACTCACGGCGTTTGTACCGCGCCAGCAGATCGTTCAATAGCAGCCGCGCCTCACGATCATCCCCAGCCAGCGCGGAGGTATACGCATACCCGCCTTCATAGTTCACCTTGGCCGAGCTGAGTTCCATCGCTTTGTGAAAGCTCTTCGCCGCTTCCCCATAATCCCGCTTGCGGGCATACGCCAGTCCCAGATAGCCGTAGACCAGCTCGCTGTCGGGATACGAAGGCAACAGCTTGTCCAGATGCGCAATCGCCCGGTCCATTTTGCCGTCTTCAATCAGCATGAGCGCGTAGTTGCAGTTGGCCCCCAGAGAAAGCGGGCGCAGCTCCAGCGACTTCCGCGCCTCGATGAGCGCGTCGTCAAAGCGCCGCTGCGTTGCCAGCGACTGCGCATACCAGCCGTGGGCGCGGCTGTCGTTTGGATCAAGCTGCAAGGCGCGCCGGTATTCTTTCTCCGCCGCGTCCGCTGGCAGCAGATAGGCCAGGTCGCGGTGGGCCTCGGCCAGGTGGTCATCCAACCGGATGGCGACCAGCGCCGCCTGCCGCGCCTGCTCCCACATCGGGCGCTGCGGAACATTCCCCGCCGCCAGATTGATGTACGCCTCGCCGATGCCCGCATAGGCCCGCGCATAGTTTGGATCGCTGGTCAGCGCATCTTGAAAATCGCGCAGCGCCTGATAGTAGCCGGGCGCCGTCTTCAGGCCAAGGTCGTACCGGCCACGGAGATACGCTTCCCGCGCCTGCGGAAATGCCGTGTCCCCGGCCAACGGACGCGCCGCCGCGCCGCGAGCCTGTAGCTTAGCCCACACCTGCTGGGCAATGGATTGCACGATCTCCGGCGTTTCCACATCGCCGTCCTTGGCCGGTTCCATATACTCCGCCGACCACAGCACCGCTCCGTCCGGACCATGCAGCAACTCCACACGTAGCGAATCGCTCTCTGGGCCGGAGACAATCCTGCCGGTCAGCAGATAGTCGGCACGGAGCGTGGTCGCTGTCTTCTGCCATTCGAGCGGTTCCGGCCCGACGGCATCCGGTCGCTCCGCGCCGCCTTGCACAATTGTCAGTTGGGAGTCTGCAATGCCTGACAAACTCGCCAGCATCTGGCCGTCCAGCCTTTGCGCCAGCGCGACCGTCTCCGGCGTCTCTGGAATTGCAGACAAGGGCAGGATCGCCAGGCGGATTGGCATTGCTCGCGCTCGCGGATCGTTCCGGCCCGCAAAGGTTCGTCCATGCAGCAACCAGGCCGCCGTCAGGCCACAAACAGCAATGGCAGCAGCAACGGAAAGCGCCCGTTTCCACGGCCATTTCCGGCTGAAGGGTGGCGGCGGCATTGGCATTGGGAGGGGCGTGGCAGGCTGCCAATCCGGTGCATCCGACGCGCGTCGGCGGGGATGGGTGTTTCCAACGGGCATTGGGACGGGTTGCGGAACTGGCACGGATTCCGGAAGCAACTCTCTCTGGCTTTGGAAACCGTTTGGGACCAGTTTGACCGGCAGCGCCAGCCGGTAGCCGACCTTGGGTACAGTTTGGATGGCATCTGCGCCTAAATGCTTGCGCAGATTGGAGATGACCTTGGCCAGGCTGTTGTCGCCGACGAATGTTCCCGGCCAGATCACCTTTATTAGATCGTCTTTGGGTATGGCCTCGCCAGTCCGCTCCGCCAGCAGCCGGAGAGTCTCGAACTCCTTGGGCGCAAGAAGAATTTCGCTTCCGCAAGCCCCAGCCAGCCGATGACCGCTGGTGTCCAGACAGAAGTTGCCGATTTCGTAGCGCATCGCGCACCGCCACGGGGGAGACAATCCGCATTATTTCAGGAAAACTTCAACTTTTGGTAAAGATTTTTGGGGATGATGAAGCGCATGATGCGGATTCGGAGACAAAGTTATCGGGATGAGCCTCCTTCTCGATGTGGATCAAATCACCCATCCTATGGGCGGACCGTCCTGCAATCGATGGAAGGAGGTATCGAGATGATCGCCGCGAACCTCCGTAGTAATTGCTCATTGGAAGATAAATGAACTCATCACAGCCATCATCCGCACGCATTCAAAGTGCGATCGACAACGCGGCGAAGATTGGCACTATTCTTATTCCAATCGTCCTCGGACTTGCGACGATATTTGTCACGAAGCATCAACAGACGTTGCAGTTAAACCTTCAGTCCCAACAGTACCGCACGACTATGGATGAACAAAACAAGGCACGGGTCTTAAGACATCTTGTTGGTCTTGGCGATCCAAGTCTAACCAACAGGATGATTTCTGCGGAGGCCCTTCAGGCATACGCAAGCATCAACCGTATGGACATGTCTTTCCTGCCGGCTCTCCTTGTCTATCTGAAACAAGAATGTGATCCCGGAGTAGCAGACATAATTCGTGCAACAGCCGTCTCAATTACGAGAGGTCAACAAGCTAACATCAGTAAACAATTGGAGCAGCAACGCGGCGATCAGACGTGTGCTTCTCCGGGAGCAAAGAGTGGATCGGGGATCGCCATCACTCCGGCTCCAGCGTCAACACAGATTGTTTCCGGCCAACCTCACTATGTTGATGTTGGATGCGGCGAGGTGAATACCAACACCCTACAGGTTCCGTTGCCGACCAATCTCAAGCCCGGCCAGAAGCTAGACAGAGCAGAAGCATCTCTCGTGGATACGTCAAATTTGAAGGCAGGATCGTCAGCTGAGGTGCTTGCCCAGTCAGCAAACGGGGCAATAATTAAATACACCCTTATTGGTCTGGATAGGCAGCTATTAGGGAACTGCCCTGGAGGAGGTCATGGAACGGTTGTTACCTCTTTCGTAGTTACAGGTGGGTAGTAGAGCACTTCCTTGCTTTCACACGGACGTGAAGAACGGGAACTTGGACATGGCCATCGAGAAGGCCGGGAAGGTTTATGGTATGGCAGCATTTTCTTCCGAAGCGACGATTCCATTCGGGATGGACAACGGGCCGCGCTTTGCATTGCTTGGACAACGACTTCTGGAGGTTAAGCAGTGATGATTCGCCTGACTCTCACACCTACCCATCTCAACCGATATCCGTCTAGTTATCGGCTCCGACTAGCAGTCCAATACTTAGTTTGCTTGGCAGCGGCATTCTCTATTACCGCCTTCGCATGCTGCCAGGCCCGTCGTCCCAGCGGATGGCAGCATGTCCTTCACCAGCCATCGGTGCGATTTTCTTGGAGTATTCCCAAGGCCCCAGACTTCCAAGCAAAGTGCGTCGTCGAGTTGACCACAGACGTTCCAGAGAAGAACAGCCTGGATATGGTTGTCTCATATGATTTTGCCCTACCCGGAGGTCTGGGAGTCAAGGCAGGAACAAAGGCATGGAGCAGCCATTTCTATAACGCCTCAGTCTCCCCGCATCATGTGAGCAATATCACTGTTGGTGACCCTGACGCTGAAGGGCCGTGCCTCGGAATCCGGAAGGTCATCGGAATGCCTCCGAGACCCTATTGGCATGATTCCGGCGAAGTGTCCGAATCCAATGCAGCTCTCTCTCTAATACATGGCTCGGCCCAGCCGCAGTTAATACAAGGGATACAGACACAGCCGTCATCCCCACAATCTGTTGGAGGGGGTACCGGTGAAACCTTCGTGGAATTTGTATGGCAGCGACATGATCGGCTGTATTACGCATATCCCAAGGACGCGAACCCCGACCTTAAAGAAAATGACGATTCAAATCCATATTGGGCGGACGATCACATATGTGAGTTCGCGTTCAGGCCGGTCAACGTGACAGACAACAGGTGCATAGCGATCAATCCGCCCTACACAGCCACATATCGGACCTGGAATGGAGAGACAAAGACCGCCACTCCATGGACACTGCTTGGCAGGCCGAATACGCATTTGGCGTGCAACGTCAAAGGCCAGCTCACTGGAGGGAGTATATATGTGTCTAGCGGGGGCGCATTAGGAAACGTACCATCTGGCGAAGTAATGGGCGGTATGGGAGGTAACTACGATGACTACGTCATTGACGGCTGCAAATCTCTGGTGACCGTCTCTGTTGGCGCATCGCAGATGTTTGAATGTGGCAACGGCAATCCGCAGGGATGCAACGTCTGCTGGCCTGTCGGGGACCCAAACCCTTGCAATCAGCAACAACCGGGCGGAAACATCGCTCATTGAATTCACCTCTTGAGGAAGGGCGTTCATGGGAATTTCTGAAACATGCGACGCGACAAAGTCGGTGTTCGACGGGCACTGGCGTGCCATCCACTGGTTCGTCATCCCCTGCGCATTCGCTTTGGCCTTGTACTCTCTCTGGAAGGCGATTGAGTGGGTAAACGATCCATCGTATGCACACAAGACCTGCAAAGCGTTCCTTTACGCGATATGGGTGCTTGGGCCGCCCATCTGGTTCTTTTTCGAGTATTTCTATCTGTTCAGGCAGCATGGTAAGCCGGGTTGCATCGATACCTTCAAATATGGTCAAGAGCTCGCATCGCGGATATGGCTTGCTCTCGTTGCAGTTCTAGGCATCTTGTTCTTTGGCAAGGAGCTTATCGGAAAAGGCTAGCCGTGCACGGAGGGCCCACATGCCAGACTCGAATCAATTGTCGTGGCTTACAGAAGTGGTCATTGCCGTTGGGGCACTTGGAACAGCAGCCTACGGGCTGGCTGACGCTACGAAGCTCTTCTGGGGTGGCCTGTCGAATCCAGGATTCGGGAAGATCGAGAAAGCGATCAAACTTCTATATCCCGGCGATCATGACAAGAAAGACAAGATTAGGGCGCTGGCGTATGGGTCTGTGCGGGAGACATTGCGGGCGAATTGGCTGAACGGCATGCCGCTGGCCGATCAAAGGGCGATTGCGAAGTCTATTATCAAGCTGCACATGAACGCTGAAAATGCCCCGAAGTTGGCGGAAAAGACCGGTGTAAACTCGACGGTTTTGGCTGAAGTTGCCACCAAGATTAAACAGGGCACAGACCTCACTCCGCAGGAAGTGGATGAGTTGGGGCGCTTCGACCTGATACTGACCACGACTTTGGATGCCGCGTACCAGCGGGCCGATCAGATATACAGGAACGCCTGCAAGCTGGCGGCAACGGTGATCTCCGTCGCGCTGGCCCTTGCTGGCGGATATGCCCTCGACCCGAAAAACTTCTGGCATTTCGGCGGCACGTTCGGCGAGGCATTACTGGTTGGACTGCTGGCAACGCCAATCGCTCCTGTTGCCAAGGACCTTTCAACGGCAATTCAAACGGGCGCTAAAGCCATGCAGGCAGTAAGGAAGTTTGGCAGATGAGTTGCAAATTTCTCGATCTGCGGGCGGACGCGGCGGGCGGGAATCTCGCGAGCGAACCAGTGCCGCGGGACGGAAGCTCTTTGATGACCGACGCGGAAGTCGCACAATTTGTCCACGGACGGGATGTGCTGCTTGGTGTACACGGGTTCAATGTAAACCGCGCGCAAGGAATCGAACATATCTCCGGCTGGGCGGATCTGCTGAACGTAACGATCAAGGAGAACTTCTGCGGCGTTCTGTGGCCCGGCGATTCGCGTTGGCTTCCTGTGCTCGACTACCCAATTGAAGGTGGCGAGGCGATCCAAAGCGGCCGGATGCTGGCAAAGTACCTGAATCGACAGTTCTCGAACGCCGCCAGCCTGTCGTTTGTGTCGCACAGCCTGGGAGCGCGGGTTGTTCTGGAGACGATTCGAGGACTGGAGAGAAGAACACGGCGGCTGATAATGATGGCAGCGGCCATCGACGACGATTGCCTGCGAGACGAGTACCGCGATGCGGCGACTAGGATAGATCAGATTGCGGTTTTAGCTTCGCGCAAAGACAAAACGCTTGCGGCGGCGTTTCCCATAGGGAATCTCGTCGAAGGATTGATTACACCGACCCATCCCTTCTGGCACGCGGCCTTGGGAAGGAACGGCCCGCAATCCCCGTACCCGCAGCAGTTACACTCCCCGTGGCAACTGTGGGATTGTTGGGGATTCGATCACAAAGATTACCTGCACGGTTGCTCCCAACCCGTTGCCAAAATGCGCTATCCAATCGACATTGGGTTGGCAGACGCGTTCCCTGCGGCTTATTGGAACGATGATACAAAACCCGCTTGGGCAGCAGCCTATACCTCTACTCGCTTCGAATAGTCAAGCTAGTCCAAACGAATAATGAATGCTACCCACGCAAGATTGACTGCTGCAAACTCTCAAAATAACAACTAAACCCTCGGGGGCGCTACGCGCGCCTTATGTCCACTTCGTGCCGCTTCGGTGGCGGCCCAGCGTATGAAGCCGCGCTGAACGGGCCTTCCTGAGTCCGTTCGGGCCAGCGCCGTCTGCGCGCCAAACGATGGTGCGTGTTTGGCACTTGCCGCGCCCACCCTCCAGCCTCCCACCTCCGC
>JAJZDO010001002.1 GCA_021805955.1 Acidobacteriota bacterium | reverse complement strand
GTTTGAGAAGATCGATATTTTTCTCGACACGAATCTGCCAGAAACTCCGCTGATGGTCGCCGGAGATTTGTATCGTCTTGGCCTGAAAAAAACATGCGAGCGGCCATTTCGGGTTGTGCCATTCTTCGACCCTGGACCGTGGGGCGGAGAATGGATGCGCACCCACTTCGATCTACCCAAAGAGCCGCCGAACTTTGCCTGGTGCTTCGATTGCGTTCCGGAAGAGAACAGCCTAAGACTTGGGTTTGGATCACGAATGATCGAAGTGCCGGCCATCACTCTGGTGCATCAGCATCCTGAAAAGCTGCTTGGCGCCGATATTTTGAAACGATTTGGCGCCGAATTTCCCATTCGATTTGATTTTCTCGATACTGTGGGCGGAGGCAATCTCTCGCTGCAGGTCCATCCGCTGGAATCTTTTATCCAGGAAAAATTCGGCATGCCGTACACGCAGGATGAAAGCTATTACATGCTGGACGCAGAGCCCGATGCGGTGGTGTATCTGGGACTGAAAGAGAATGTGGATCGCAATCGAATGGAGCAAGATTTGCGATCGGCGCAAGCTGGTGAACGGCCGTTTCCGGCAGAGAAATATGTCAATGCCTGGCCGGTAAAGAAACATTCTCATCTTTCCATTCCAGCCGGCACCATTCATTGTTCGGGGCGCAACGGGCTTGTTTTGGAAATCAGCGCAACCCCGTATATTTTTACCTTCAAGCTTTGGGATTGGAATCGCCTGGACCTCGACGGCAAACCACGTCCCATCCATCTCGATTATGGACTGGAAAATATTCAGTGGGACCGGACGACGGAATGGGTGAGTGAGAACTTGATTGACCTCGTACATCCCGTTGCCAGTGGGCCGGGTTGGCGCGAAGAGTCGACGGGGTTATACAAATCAGAATTTATCGAGACCAGACGACACTGGTTCACTGGGCCGGTCGAGCATGACACGCAAGGCACTTTGAATGTATTGAACCTGGTCGAGGGAGAGCAGATTGCCGTCGAAAGCCCCACGGAAGCATTCGAACCTTTTACGGTGCACTACGCGGAGACCTTCATCGTTCCGGCAGCGGTGGGAAAGTACCGCATCTCGCCGCTGGCAGAAACAAAGACTCCGCTAGCGACCATCAAAGCATTTGTCCGAGTCGAGCGGCCGGTTGATGTGTGAAAGCCAGAGAAACAATGGATGGACTTACACATAAGAGCATCTGCAACGCAGGATTACGAGCGCGTGCTGGATATATGCATTTCCGCATTCACGCCCTATCATCGCTTTCTGGAGGGGAGGCCAGGCAGAGATGTCTTCGACTGCAGATATCGCGGTTGGCGGCAGCAGTACTCCGACTACCTCGCCAAGATATCGGACACGGATCCCGCGGTGAAAGCTTATGATGTTGCAGATGGTGGAGCGCGACACTACTTCAAGAAGTATGACGAATCCAGTTTCCCCCGTCCGATATAGCTGGCCCGATCCTAGACCGTTCGCTTTAGTGCAGGCCATCCAGCAGAGGGATAGCACCCAGCAGACCAGCATCATTTCCTAACGAAGCGGGCACGATCAGAACCGTGCCGCTGGGCGTCCATGAAAATTTCCGCACGTACTCCTGAATATAGGGAATGATGACATCAGCACTTCGCATGACGCCTCCTCCAATAATGACCCGTTCCGGGCCGTACATATGAATGAGCCCGACGGTCCCCACGGCCCAGACATGCAGGCATCGGTCCCGTATCGCAGCGGCAATAGCGTCTCCCTCGCGGGCAAACTCAAATACAGAGCGAAAGTCAACGCGTTCGACTGTCGCCAGGCGGCTATGCTCAATCCCCGGCCATTCCTTTGCGACCAGAGGCAGCGACCAGCCTGCGGCTTCCGCTTCCATGCATCCCACAGCACCGCAAGTGCATTGCCTGCCAGTGAAAAGAACAGGAATATGCCCGCCAACGGTTCCACCCTGTACTTGCTTGGTGCGGAAAAGTTTGCCGCCGGCCATGGCCGCTCCGCCGATGCCCGTTCCCAGCGTAATCATCACGACGTCGTCGACGCCTTTTGCCGCGCCGGCGTACCACTCGCCCAGCAGTGCCATGCGCGCATCATTTTCCAAACCAAAAGGTATGCCAAATTCAGTTTGACACCACGCGGGTAGATCGATTCCGGTGGCGTCGTCGAATTTGCCGTTGGTGGAGACTACCTTTCCGGTGGTTCGATCGACCATGGCGCAGAAACCCATAGCCAGCCCCACGCAATCTTCGGGGCGCATTCCAAGGTGAGACAACATCCTGTCGATGATGGTTTTGAAGACGGGCAGCACCGGACGCAGGCCAGCACCATAATCGACGGAAATTTCGTCGGTAGCGAGAATGCTCGCGTTCTCGACCACGGCGAGTTTGACGTGAGACCCGCCCATATCAATAGAAATGGCTTTCATCGTTTACCCGAGGAAGGAGTTGTGGTAATGGCTAGAGATGCCAAGTAAGAATCAAAGTTCACACATCACTGTACACTAGCTGATTTCATAAAGTCACCAAGCCACATTCTGGAACCATGCCGGTCAATCATGCTGCAGGGCGTTCCCGCTACGGGTCCGATTTCACTGGTTGGTGCCGCGCTCACTTTGCTGCCAACAATATCGAGAAGCCAAGAATGATAGGCCGGTATGAGACTGGCAGGTGTCGCGCTCGACAGAGTTTTATGATCCCTCGGGAACCAGGACGGGTTCCCCGTCTAGCTCGAACATGCGCGCACTAAAGCCGTCGCGCTCGATGGTTTCATAATCGTATCCTGCGTCGCTTGGCAAACACGCGGAAAATACCAGAGGAGTATCGCCAATGTTGGCCACTCGATGAGCAGTGCTCCCTGCAATGTAATGAACTGAACCCGGCGACATTTTCTCGTACCGCGTCGTTCGACCTTCATCCATCAACAGAAGCGCACCGGTTCCATGGAACGTGAAATAGTATTCCGCGCGATTTCGCACGTGATGGAAATGCCCCCTGGTCATGAAGTACTCGGCCCAATCG
>JAJZDO010000353.1 GCA_021805955.1 Acidobacteriota bacterium | reverse complement strand
GCCGGAAGCGGTCGAAGCCATCCTGGGCGCGGACCTGGTCACGCTGGGGCCAGGCTCGCTCTACACCAGTTTGATTACAAATTTGCTGGTCGAAGGAATTGCCGACTCCCTGGTCGCCACCCACGGATTGCGCGTCTTCATTTGCAATTTGATGACGCAGGCGAACGAGAGTGTTCATCTGACGGCATCGCAGCACATTGAGCGGATTTACGAACACACCGGCGGAGCCATCTTCGACTACGCGTTGGTCAACATCGCTCCTATATCCGAAACCGCGCGGCAACGCTACGCCGCGGAGGGCGCGGAGCAGATTGCGCCCGACATCGAGCAGATTGAGCGCCTGGGAGTTCGTTGTATTGCCGGTGACTTTATTTTTGAAGGCGACGTGCTGCGGCATGACTATGAACGGGTAGCCGATATCCTGCTCGACCTGGGTCTGCAACATCGGCGGACACCGTGAAACACGCCAGCGATTTTCGCTGTGATTGATTCACATCCTCCGCCCGCTCCAGGCAACCGATCACCGTCCCGTCGGCAGAACTATTTTTCCTTAAATCTCACTTTTTGCATTCTCGCGGGGCCTGATTTGCGTATACACAGGTACAGGGAAGTTCCCTGCGAGGCGAAAATCGGTTGAAGGCGTCGTTTCCAGCATCGTTCGCGCTGTTCCGCAGACCGTCAGAGTGCGAATTTCGCGAACTCGTGGAAACACATTAGTCGCGCGTCTACAGCATTGCCTTCCGGATACTCGGCGACTCCGGGATCGCGGAGGAGGTGGCGCAGGATGTTTTTCTGGCCCTCTATCGCGATCTCCATCGCATGGAATCCAGCGAGCACGTGCTTGCATGGCTACGCCGCGTGACGGTGCATCGAGCCCTGGATGCACGGCGTCGGCGCTCCAGCCGCGTTGATTTTGACGCCGAGCCGTTTGACGATCAGCGAACACGAGTCTCCAACGGATTCGTGGCTGATTTCCCATCGGCTGCTCCGCCCATCGGACAGGCAAGAGTGGAACAGTTGGTGGCCAGTCTGCCCGGGATCCAGCGAGCGGTGATTTTGCTTCGCTATCAAGAAGACATGCTGCCGCCAGAAATCGCGATCGCACTTTCAATGCCGCTGGCAACGGTAAAGAGTCATCTGCAACGCGCATTAAAACTGCTGCGAACGAAAGCGGAACGGCAAGTCAAAGAGGTCACGCATGGTTGACTTCGGAGAGAAATTCAATCGGAAAGACGTTCTGGAACAGGAACTGCGAGCCGCTCTCCGTCCGCTCCCCGCCCCCCAGGGCTTTGCGAACCGCGTCGTCGCCAGGTCGCTGGAATCGCCCGTCCATCGAATGCCGCCACCTACCGTTCGACGGACAGGGCTTCCTCCCATTTTGCGCTGGAGCATTGCCGCGGTATTGCTTCTCGCCATCGCACTTGGCGGAGTTTTGGAATATCAGCGGCAACGCCAAATCGCCGGCGAACGTGCACGTCAACAGGTTTTGCTCGCGCTGCGAATTACCGCCTTTACGCTGCAAACTGTCCGCAACCGAGTCGACAAAAATAATACGAATTAGCACCGCCAACAGACAGGAGACTCCCGTATGAAAAATTTAATATTTCCGTCGTCCGCAACAGGCCGCGTATTCCGCTGGATACTCGCCGCTGTTTTGTTGATGGCAGTGCCCGCCGTTGCCCAAGACTCGCAGCAGCCCGATTTTCCAGTGCTTCCGGCGGCGCTGGAAAAACAACTATCCGCCCGCGCATCGAATGTCAACGAAGTAACGCTGAACAAAAACATGCTGAACTTCGGAAGTCAGTTCCTCGACTCCAAGCGACCGAACGATCGCCAGGCGAAGAGTTTGATCCAGAAACTCAACGGTATTTACGTACGCGAGTACGATTTCGACCAGCCGGGAGCCTATACGGAGGCCGATCTGAAAACGATCCGCAAGCAGTTCTTAGGGCCGGAATGGAACCCGATGGTCCAGGCGCGTTCCAAAAAATCCGGCGCCGATACGGACGTTTTTGTGAAGTTGGTGAACGGCGAGGTCCACGGGATGTTTGTCCTGGATGCGGAACCAAAACAACTGTCCCTGGTCTATATTTCCGGCACGATCAGCCCGCAAGAACTCGGGGAACTGAGCGGCAACTTCGGGATTCCAAACATCCATACCGGCTCCAATGCCGAAGCAGGCCCCAAGGAGAGTATGAAATGAAACCAGCCGTCTTTTGCATCGTGCCAGCCGCACTACTCTGCGCCCAGCGGCTGTTCGGCATCCAACCATGATTTCGATTCCGTTGTCTCCAGTGTGGAGCAACGCTATGCAGTCCATGCGCAGGCCGTTCCATGGAGGGGATTCGTCAGTTTGTGCGCCCGAGCTGCCACGCGTGGCGGCGTGAAAGACATGCGCATCGCGGAGTTCGATCACATCGGAGAAATCGATGCAGACGGCCTCGATTCCCTCGTGCGGTCGCAACTGGGCGCACAATGGCAGCACATGGTGACGGAACGAGCTACCGCTCGCGCCGAGTTGTCTGTCATTTTCGTCCAGCCGACGGACCAGTCGAGGCGCATGTTCATTGCCAACTACGATCATGGCCACCTCGACCTGGTTCGCATGGATCTGAATGGGTCCGCGTTGGCCAGTTGGATGCGCAACCCGCAGGCTCACATGGCAACCCTTCATCTGGGCCATTCTCATCCCGGGCAGACGGATTGAGCTTCACTCCACCGTTCTCTTCAACTGCCCACAGGCGGCGTAGATGTCTCGTCCGCGCGGACGACGCAGAAAAGCAGGCACGCCGTCAGCGATCAGATGCGATTGGAACGCTGCGACATCCGCCGGAGTGGGCATGCGATAGGGAATATCCGGTCCTGGATTCCATACGATCAAATTGACTTTGGCTGGCAGGCCCGAGCGGCGCAGCAATGCCGCCAGCTCTGCCGCATCTTGCAGGCGATCGTTCACTCCGCCCAGCAAAACATATTCAAAGGTCATCCGCTCGCGCGGTCGCAGCGGTATTTCGCGCAAAG
>JAJZDO010001029.1 GCA_021805955.1 Acidobacteriota bacterium | reverse complement strand
TGAGCCGGTCAAGAGTGCACATACGGTTCGCATCCGGTTCGCATCCAGTGCGCATCCGGGGTTTGTGCGCGTGCCTGGAGTGGTGGCAAGATACAGGGGCAACAGTGACCTCGGGCGAGAGGAACAATCTCTGATAAATCAATTAGTTGCATATAGTGAAAGGGTTTAGTTTGACGATTGTCTCAGTGTTGGAATAGTATTTTATGCGGTTTAGTAAACGATATAGTCATCGAATAATAAACCAATCAAGACCGGTTTGAGCGACGAAGAATAGTCGGCTGCAAGCGCTCTGAAATCCTTTCCAGAATTCAGACGGCGAGATGGTTACAGAGGCATCGCTGGAAAGAAAACGATTTCGGATGAACAGGCAGGGCTGGAAGCGCAAATCGGGGAAAATGGGCGCGGCAAGGTGCGAACAACGGTTCGTCGTGACGCGCGATTGAGACTCAAGCAGAAATGAAGGAGTGGCTAGATGACGAGCAGAACCGAAAGGCAAGCGGGCAAGAACCCACTGCAAAACGGCTTCCGGCGTATCGCGCACTGGAGTTGGCTGATGATGATTGGCCTGCTGCTGGTGGGTGGATCGGCGTGGGGACAGATTACAACCGGAAACATCTCCGGAACGGTGCGGGATACGACTGGAGCGGTGGTGCCGAAGGCGGCGGTTACGTTGCAAAATGAGGCGACCAACGATCAGCGCGCACTGGTGAGCAACGATGCGGGGTACTTTACCTTTGCGGGTGTGCCGGGCGGCACCTATACGGTGACCGTGACGGCGAAGGGGTTTGAATCCTGGAAGCAGACGGGGTTCGTGATGAACTCCGGCGACACACGTACGGTGAACGGGATTCAGCTTGCGGTGGGTGCGGCGACGGAGTCGGTGACGGTTTCAGCCGATGCGGCGCAGATCATTCCGGTGGATACCGGAGTGCGATCCGAGGTGCTGACCAGCAAAGACATCGAGAAGCTGTCGCTGGAAGGGCGCAACATCTCCGAACTGCTGAAGGTGCTGCCGGGCGTGACGACGGTTCCGAACGGGACGTCGGGAGGAAGCTCGGTGGATTTTTCAGCGGAGGCTCCCACGGGCAGCACGGTGGGTGTGGGTTACTCGCCGAGCGGTTCGCCGTATCGCGGCGGCACGTCGTTTTTGATGGACGGCGCGAACATCATCGATCCGGGTTGCAACTGCTATTCGATTGCGGTGCCGAATCCGGATATGACGGCTGAGGTGAAGGTGCAGCAGTCGTTTGGAGCGGATGCGCCGAACGGTCCGGTGGTGATCAACGCGACCAGCAAGAGCGGCACGAGCGATTTTCACGGAGAAGCGTATTTCTATGCGCGCAACCAGGTGTTGAACTCGAATACCTGGCTGAACAACAACTCCGGAATTGCGCGGCAGCCGGGCGAGTACTACTATCCGGGCGGCAATATCGGCGGACCAGTGTTGATTCCGCATACGGACTTCAACAAGAGCCGGAAGCTGCTGTTCTGGGGCGGCTATGAGTACTACAAACAGACGCTGCCGGCCGGCCAGCCGCTGGAATCGTATATTCCAAGCGCGGGCATGATGGCGGGTAACTTTACGTCGTCGGGCGAAGGCAACTCGGCGCTGTGTCCGAACGGGTTTACGTCGAACGCGACCAACTGGTGCAACAATCTGCAGGGCGCGAAGGCTGCGGATGGAACGCCGATCACGGGCGGCATCATTCCGTCGCAGTATCTGGACGCGGGCGGCGCGGCGATCATGAAGATGTTCCCGAAGGCGAATGCGAATCCGCTTTCGACGCCGGGCGGCTACAACTATCTGCAGAACATCACGAACCAGCAGAACGGCTATCTGTGGCGCGGTCGTGTGGACTACAACATCAACGACAATAACAAGATTTTCGGCACCTTCCAGCAGGGCAAGACAACCTATGTGACGGTGGGCCATGTGTATTACAACCCGGCCTATGACGTGGCGTATCCGGGCGGCGATCTGTTGCAGCCGGAGACCTCGCGTGTGGCGACGTTCAACATGGTGAATGTGCTCAGCCCGACGATGACGAACGAGTTTGTCTTTGGATGGGGATGGGCGAATGGCTCGACTGCGCCGACGGACCTGTCGGCGATTTACAAGACGACCCTCGGCTTCCCGTACGCCACGGTCTACAACACCGCATCGCAGGTGATTCCCTCGTTGAACTCGGCAGGAGCGCAGACCTTCCCGGATATCTCGCAGCCGGCTTTTTATACGCCAAGCGGCAACTATCCGTCGAAGAAGGCGATTCCCTCGTTTGCGGACAACTTCACCAAGGTGTGGCGTTCGCACACGATCAAGATTGGCGGATTCACGGAGTTGGTGGGAAATTTGCAGGGATCGTACGCGTTCCCGAACGGCCAGTTGAACTTTCCCAGCCAGCCACTGCCGAATGGCGTGACGGGCAGCAAGGTCGCGTCGAGCACACTGATTGGATCGTCGAATCCGACGGCCAACCTGGTGATGGGCATCGCAAGCTCGTTCTCGCAGAGCAACTCACTGCCGGTGCAGGATATGGCGTACCGGACGAACGCGTTCTATGTGATGGATAGCTGGCAGGTGAATCAGCGTCTGCTGGTGAATGCAGGTATTCGCTTCGATCATGTGGGCCGCTGGTATGACCGTCAGGGGACGGGCCTTGCCGTCTGGCTGCCGCAGCTTTACGCATCGGACGTGGCGGAGAACGAAGCCGCCAAGGCGATGGTCGTCGAGTATCCGGGCGTGCGCTGGAAGGGAATCGATCCTGGAATTCCAAACGCCGGTTCGCCGGACCACATTGCCTTCACCAGTCCGCGCGTGGGCTTCTCCTATGACCTGTTTGGTCAGGGCAAGAGCGTGATTCGCGGTGGCTGGGGCAAGTATGTGTGGAACGACCAGTTCAACGACTATGCGGGCGCGCTGAGCACTTCGCAGAATATGCAGGTCTACAACTCACCGGGCGGGCAGGCGATTACGCTGAGCCAGCTTGCATTGCAGAAGGGCGCATCGTATCCGGCGCCGTCGG
>JAJZDO010000234.1 GCA_021805955.1 Acidobacteriota bacterium | reverse complement strand
TGTCGTCATATCACCTCACGCTGAGTGCATTATTAAGGAATCTCGTTGTCTACAACTTCGACATCGCTTTGTAACGGCAACTCCCTTGACGATGTGCCGACCATAATCCGGTAGCGCCCGCTTGGGACTTTCCACTGATGGAGTTCTGGATCGTAAATTGAAAATGAGTGCCGATTCAGGGTCAATCTTACAGACTTAGTCTGGCCAGCTTCCAGATCTACCTTAGTGAAGCCTCGCAATTGCCGAGGCGGTTCCCCATTCTTCTCCGGTTGCTCTATATATACCTGAATGACCTCCGCTCCGGCGCGCTTCCCCGTGTTCATTACCTTCAGGCTGGCTCGCACGTTCTTATCCAAACCAGCCCCGCTGGTGCTTGTAGGTGTAACTTGCAAACCGCTCAACTTAAAGGTCGTGTAAGACAATCCGTAGCCAAACGGGAATAAAGGCTGCACGCGATGCGCGTCGTACCATCGATACCCTACATCCAGTTTTTCGCTATAACTGGAAATCCCATGAGCACCGGGCCATTGCTCGACAGTTCCCGTGGGTATTTCTGTCGCATTACGAGGAAAAGTCAGCGGCAACTTACCCGATGGATTGACATCTCCGTAGAGAATCGCCGCAATCGCGGTTCCATCCTCCTGGCCCGGATACCAGGCTTCTACAAGCCCCCGTATCTTCTCGATCCACGGCATCAACACCGCCCCCCCCGTATTCAGAACGACAATCGTATTCGGATTGGCGGCGGCCACATCTTGTACTAATTCATTTTGATTGTTGGGTAGTTCCAGATTTGGCCGGTCTCGCCCTTCTGAGTCGTCTGTATTCACAAATACAATCGCAACCTTCGCGGCTTTCGCAACTGCTACCGCCTTGGCCAAATCGCTTCCGTCGGCGTACGACACCTGCGCGCGACCGCCAATCCTTTTGCGAATTCCATCCGCGGGAGCGATTACGTATGGAGCAACCATCCCTGAACTACCCCCGCCTGAAGCTTTCGGTTTCGTGCCGCCCGCAGCGCCAATCACTGCTATGGACGCATTTACTGGTAGCGGCAGTAAGTTGTCCGCGTTCTTCAGCAAAACCGTGCCTTCCTCCGCCGCTCGTAATGAAAACGCTGCGTGCGCAGAAGTGCGAACATACGCATCCCAGCTACCTGCCGGCTGCTTGTCAAATAATCCAAATCGGAACATGGTGACGAGAATGCGGCGAACATGCTCGTCGAGAGTAGGTCGACTCACCTGGCCGTTCTCAATTGCCGTCTTTAAGGGTTCGCCATAGTATTTCGCGCCGGGCATTTCCTGATCGAGCCCGGCATTTGCAGAAGCAACGGTAGAGTGCGTTGCACCCCAATCACTCATGACCCAACCCTGAAAATTCAGATACTTTTTAAGTAGTCCAGTCAGTAGATATGGATTTTCACAGGAATAAGTGCCGTTTGTCTCAACATAGGCACACATCACCGTCCCCACATGACCTTCTTCCACAGCCGCTTCAAATGGCGGAAGGTATATCTCATGCAGAGTTCTACGGTCGACAACTGAATCTTCTTTGAAACGGTTATTTTCCTGGTTCATCGTCAGATACATATTTGCGTTTGCAATGGGACCCTGGCTCTGGATACCTTGGATTTCTGCAATCGCCATTTGACCGTTGAAGTAAGGATCTTCTCCATAGCTCTCAAACGTCCTTCCCCACTCCGGAACTCGCACTACATCGATCGACGGCGCCAGCGAGACATTCGTGCCTTTGCCCCATTCCTCATTGCCAAGCACCTCCCCAAAGGCGTGCAGCAGGGTCGTGTCCCAACTTGCCGCGGCGGCAATTGGCGCGGGCAGCAACGTCACATCTTTGGCGCCGTTTCCCACTCCGGCGCGGCCATCGGCTAACCGCAGCACTGGAATCGATAGCCTGGCATTTCCCGGAACATATCCTACATATCCATGGATTGGTCGTGGATCGACCCCATGCACCATCGTGATCTTTTCGTCTAAAGTCATTGCGCGGAGTAGCAGGTCGGCGCGCCGCTCCGGCGTGAGCGACGTATTCATCCACAGACGATCGTGCTGGCGATTTGGCGATTCAGCCGCAGTAAGACCTATGCCGACGAATAGAAATAAAAGGAGTGTAATTGGCGCGAAAATATCTATGTAGATTCGAAACGAAAATAAGTTCAGCTTCTTATATCGCCGCACGATTCTCCTTTGCTATCCGCCGTGCCAGGACGCGACTTATCGCTGCCGTGGGCCCGTTGTTCATTGTCGAGACGTTGAATTCCATTGTCAATTTTCGCGTGCGACGAATCTCCTGCCGGCAACCGAATATCATCATAGCGGAACTTCCCCTACTACTTGCGCCGAGATGACGAACTGTCCCCATCGTAGGCAAATGCCGTCGAGGTTTCTTGTCGCTGCAGTTTCCATGGCGGAACAATCGTTGCTCCTTCAAGCGATGACGAGTTGACGATGTAGCGATCGCGGCTACCGATGTGGCGCGGAGCCGAGGACCACGCCAGACACGCGATGGGACGGCCTGCTGCCCACGCCAGATATTTCAGGTGTTCGCTCACCGGCTGTTCGTAGCCGAGATAGCGATGTTCCTCCATCAGGCTGTTGAACAACGGCTCCTGCGCGGTGCGCCGCACCGCACCTGCTCGAACTCAAGCGGCTGCAGTGTGCGCAACGGAACTCCGTCGAGTCGCTTTTTCAACTGCATATAGTCCAGCCGCAGAGGGTGAGCGACAGGATGCAGACGTGCTCCCGGGCCAGCTCCACCGCAGCCTGCCACAGCGTCTCAGGCAGTTTCGTCCGATGCGGCCGACTGCGGCGAAACTCATCCAACTGCCGTTGCCTCTGCGCGATTGGCTCGGGAAACTTGGCAGGAAAACTGCCAGTTAGTCCCAATGGTCCCAATTCCCCCGCGTTTGCAGCATCGGCGGGGGTGCTGTAAAATATTGAAATACCGGGACTAATCAATACGTCGGGGAGTGGCTCAGCCTGGTAGAGCACCTGAAATATCTGGCGT
>JAJZDO010000618.1 GCA_021805955.1 Acidobacteriota bacterium | reverse complement strand
GGCGGCCCTGGTCCATCAGGCTGGCGCCACTGCATTGCGGCAACGTCCGGCGCGGGATCAGTTGGATGATCTTGCCGATTGCATCCTGCAAGGGTTGCATGCAGCACCGCTGTTGCTGCTGACCGGCGGTGTGTCCATGGGGAAATTCGATCTGGTCGAGGAAGTCTTCGCCGGCATGGGTGCGGAGTTTTACTTTACTGGAGTAAGGATGCAGCCCGGCAAGCCTGTCGTTTTCGGCTGTGTCCCCGCCTCTGCCGATCGGCCCGTGCGGTACTTCTTCGGATTGCCGGGGAATCCTGTGTCCGCCATGGTGACGTTCCGCGTGTTTGTCGAACCTCTCTTGGCAGCGCTGGCGGGTGAGCGAAACTGGCAGCCGAACATCGCCATGGCAAAACTCGCGGTCGAATTTCGTACGAAACCTGGACTGACGCGGTTCCTTCCGGCTCACCTGGATGCCTCATCGCTAGTCCCGACCGTAACTCCGATACGAACGCAGGGCTCTGGCGATCTGGCCGCGAATGCGCACGCCAACTGTTATTTGATCGCCCCGGACGACTGCGACAGGCTGGCGGCGAACCAGTTAGTCCGGGTGCTGCTTCGCTAGCTGGCGGCCACTCCTGCTACGCTGTTGGTCATGAGCAAGCTTTCGCATTACGACCTCGCAGGCCAAGCGCGCATGGTGGATGTCAGCGGCAAACCGGTCACCCGGCGCGAGGCAGAAGCGACGGCCATGGTCGAGCTGTCCGCTGACGTGCTGGCCGCGCTGCCGTCGAATCCCAAGGGCAATCCGTTGGAAGTTGCGCGCTTCGCCGGAATCCAGGCAGCCAAACGGACCGCCGAATTAATTCCAATGTGCCATCCTCTTCCTCTCACGTTCGTGGATGTTGTCACGGAAATTCAACCCGCGGGCATCTTCATCCGCGCCACGGCAGCGACAGCCGGGCCTACCGGCGTAGAGATGGAAGCGATGGTGGCAGCCTCCATCGCAGCTTTGACCATCTATGACATGTGTAAGGCCATAGACAAGGGCATCGTCATCCGGGAGGTTGTGCTGGAGCGGAAATCCGGCGGTAAGAGTGGAGACTATCGCCGAACTCCGCGTCAACCATAGCTTTTTGCTTGGTGCAGTTCTCTGTCCATGGACACACTTCAATGCATGGAGAAAGAATGCGCGGATTGTCATTGCTCGTAGTTTTTGCTTCCTCAGGGAAATTGCTATCGTTGATCGAGCGTCATGCTCATCGGCTCGTGTTCGGTTCATTCGTCCTCAGCGGGACCCTGGTCGCCGGCTTTGTGACCTATTGGGTGGTCTTTCACCTGCTCCTTCGAAAATCCGCTTCACCCACGGACCACCGCACTCTCCAACGGTTTCGCAAACCTGCATTCTGGTTGCTGGTGATATCTGCAGCAATGCTGGCAGTTCCAGCATTCGGCATCTCCAACTACGCTGAGGACATCACCGAGCACGTTCTGCACATCTTCTTCATCCTTTGCCTTGCGTGGCTTCTCATCTGCGGCGTCTATGCGGTGCAGGACATTCTGTTGCGACGTTACGACATCACCCGGGAGGATAACCTGCGTGCGCGGCAAGTGCGCACGCAGATGGCCGTCATGCGGCGGCTCGTCATCGGGTTCATCGGGCTTCTTGCTTTGGGGTCGATCCTCTACACGTTCAACCACACGCGTCTCTGGCAGGCCGGCGCGGGCCTTCTGGCTTCTGCTGGACTGGCTTCGCTCGCACTGGCAGCCGCAGCAAAAACCACCGTCTCGAATCTTCTGGCCGGCATCCAGATCGCCCTTACCGAACCAATTCGCATCGACGACGTCGTCATTGTGGACGGCCAATGGGGCCGGATTGAGGAGATCACCTCCGCCTATGTCGTCGTGTGCATCTGGAACCTGCAGCGGCTCATCGTGCCGCTCAGCTACTTCATTGAAAATCCGTTCCAGAACTGGACCCGAACCTCCGCCAACCTGATGGGCACGTTTTTCCTTTACGCCGACTACACCTGCCCCATTGCGCCGTTGCGGGAGGAGTTGACTCGCGTTCTTAAATCCACAGCCCTGTGGGATGGCAAGGTGAATGTGCTGCAGGTCACGGAGTTCACTCCGCAGGCCATGCAGGTTCGCGCGCTGATGAGCGCCCGCGATTCCGGCAGATTATGGGACCTGCGCTGTTATGTCCGCGAACAGATGATCGACTTCCTGCAGAAGAACTACCCGCAATGCCTGCCCAAGCAGCGCATCGCCGAATTGCAAAATGCACCCTGGGAGCAGGTGAACGAGCAGTTGCAGCCGTCGCCGGGGCCGC
Source organism: Acidobacteriota bacterium (assembly GCA_021805955.1). Next base: position 718 of record JAJZDO010000618.1, on the reverse strand, counting down.
ATCCGCAATGAAGCATCGGCGCGTTGACGTCCCTGGCTGTCACTGTCGCGGCGTTCGCTTCGTCAAAATGCGGAACGTGGTCCACGCGTTCGCGATGATCAGCGCACTGATCTGAATCAGTACAGAAGTCAGATGTCCAGCATGGGTTTGTCGCAATGAGGGAATGGCAAACTCGATCGCGACGCAAAAAATCATTGCGACGATGATCGCAATTCCTGCAATGCGATTCGCGCGATACCAGAGATGGCGATTACTGCGCGTGCGTTCGTTCCGAAAACCATAGATCGGATTCGGACCAACCCATCCGAAGACGAGCGGTAGTGAATAAAGTGTCGCGAGAATCGGGAAAATCAACAGTAGAATCATAACTTATTGTTTTGACGTTATTTACAAACGGAAAGACCGCCCGGCAACAGGGCGGTCTTTCCTTCAAGGGAGAATAGTTCCAACGGAGGCAAAGCCATCAGAACTTTCTGGCGTCATACTATGAGCCGCATCGGAGGGTGTCAAGGCATTTCAAGGCGAAATTTTATTCAAAAATAAGTATCTTATAATCAACAGCTTAGAGAAAAGATTCGAATGGCCCTCCAAGCCCTATTTTCCCCGAAATTTTTGCTCGGCGGCATCGTTGCTCCTCTTTAAGTCAATGATTCTATTGATATTGCCTGTAAATTGCACCAGAGAAGGTTCAGATGTCACGCTCGATCCACACTTCCAG
>JAJZDO010000919.1 GCA_021805955.1 Acidobacteriota bacterium | reverse complement strand
CTACCATCTGGGGCTTCAACGCGCGCTGGCTGCCGGTATTTGCCGGATTCCAGAAGCCCAACAACGTACGTCTACTGGTCGCCTACGGCCTGAGCGTTGCCGGTGTGCTCGCGGTCTTTCTCCAATGGCTTCCCATCGCCGCCGTCCTATTTCTGTTCGCATCACTATTGGCCATCGACGGGCTGCATGTGTGGGAACGATCTGTCCAGCCGGCCAAGCTGCTGCATGTCCACACAACATTTCCGGTTTTCATCCGCATAACGTATGTCTGGCTGGTTGCCTCGTGTGTTCTGGACGCTTGGGCGGTCATTTATGACCATGCTGGCGGCATCTGGGGCGCAAGTCGACATGCGCTTACCGTGGGTTTTGTTGCGGGCATGGTCTTCGTCATCGGCCAGCGCATTCTTCCCGCCTTCTGCGGGATGCGCGTTCTGTGGAGCACGCGGCTGATGTTCTGGTCGCTGCTGCTGTTGCATGTCGGCTGCGCGATGCGTGTGACACTCGAACCCCTGGCGTATGAAAGTTATTGGAGCTTCGCCTGGAAGCTGCTGCCATACTCGGCATTTGTGGAGTTGACTGCGGTTGTCCTATTTGCCGCCAACATAATTGGAACGTTGCTGCATCCACCCGCCCATCTTTCCTCCACTGCATCCAGGGCAGGTGCTACTTCGCTCGCAGAATGATGACGAGAAAGTACAGTGACCGTTTAAAGTTTGCCGATGCCGATGGCGTCGGCTACGACGCTTTCGATGGCGCATATCGCAGTCATCTCAATTCCGCTGCTCCATCAGGGGCGAATAATGATGAGGGATTTCGATGCTCCCACGGCAAAGTTTACGGCGAGAGAAATGACGGCTGCCCAAACGAGGACCGTCATTCCACTCACGAAAGAAATATGGGAGGATGGGGATGGAAGCGCCAACGGTGGTGGACAGCGCACCCGAAATAGCAGAACTCCATGGTCGGCGAAGCTGCTATTCCGTGATGTTCAGACGTTTCTGCGCCAGCATGCGAACACACGCATGGAAACTTTCATGCTCCCTCTTCGCAGCCAGAATCCAGTAAAACAACGCGCCTTAACTTACCATAGCGGGAAGTACAGCACGAACCTTGGATTCGTAGGGGCAGAACGGGTCGCTCGCCAACGCATCGCCTGTATATGCATACGCGCGCGCACGGGAACCACCACAAAGGCCGCGATATTCACATTGTCCGCATTTGCCTTGGAACTGACTGGGAGTATGCAGCGCGCGGAACATCGGCGAGTTGCGGTATACGTCCACAAGGTGGTCCCTACGCACATTGCCGACGGTCAACGGCAGAAAACCCGCAGGATAGATGTCTCCCTGATTCGAGACGAACATAATACCGTGCCCATCGCGGATTCCGAAGCCGCGATACACGGGCGTATCCTGAATCTCGCCGGAGAGCATTCCCTCCCCGCGCATACGGTTCAATGCAACCCGCCGATAGGAAGGGGCCTCCGTAGTTTTGATGGCAAACGGCGCCAGGCGCGAGAGATCGTAAATCCAATGCATCAATTCCTCGCCGCGCTCTGGTGAGACAGGCTGCAGAATTTTGCCGCGGCCCACAGCGATTAGGAAAAAGAGGCTCCATCGCATCACCTTGACGGACTTGAGGAGTTCATAAATCGCTGGCAGATCGTCCGCGGTTTCCTGTGACACCAGCGTATTCACTTGGATCGGCATTTCCAGCTTTGCCGCGTCTTTAACGGCCCGGATGGTCCAATCGAAGCAGCCTTCCACGCCACGCACGGCTTCATGCCGCGCCGCGCTGGAGCCGTCGAGACTGAGACCGAGGCTCTCAATGCCGTGGGCTTTCAATTCCAAGAGAGCATCGAAGGTCAAATCGCGGGTCGCACTCGGTGTAATCGAAACGGTCAGTCCCAACGCGTGGGCTTCATCGATCAGGTCGTACAAATCCGCGCGCTGCAGCGGATCGCCGCCGGTCAAGATCAAGTGCGGGAGTGGTTTATCGAAGGCTGCAATCTGGCGTAACAGGGTTTTGCTTTCTGCGTGGGTCAGCTCACGTGGGTGTGGCGTGGAGACGGCTTCGGCACGACAATGGCGGCACGCCAGAGCGCAGGCCTGCGTCATTTCCCAGTAAACCAGCATTGGATTCTTTGCGAGATCGCGCGGACCTGAACTGCGCGTAGAACGAGCAGAATTATCGGCAGGCGCGGGAACCGCCTGGACTCCTCCATTACTGGATACAAAGAGACGGCGAGAAATCTCTGCCATGCTTCCTTCTTCCTGCTTGTGCTGTATTGTCCGTGCGATCGATCGTGCAACCTCGACGGCGCCCTGAATGCAATCGGGAATACCAGCACCATGGTAGGCGGCGCCTGCCAGATGCAAACCGGGATGCCATGCGATGATCTTGTCGATATCGGCGATCCGTGCCTGATGACCTACGTCATACTGTGGATTCGCCTTGTGCCAGCGATAGACTTTGCTCAATACCGGAATTGCGTCAATCCCCATAATGGCATGCAATTCCTGCCGGGCCAGTTCCACTAGCGCCGCCTCATCCTGTTCCGCCAGGGCTTCTGCGCGCGCTCCACCAACGAATACCCGGATGAGAGCGGACCCTTCCGGCGCGCGATGATCAAACTTTGTAGAAGACCAGGAACAGGCGGTAATTTGTCGATTCTCGTCGTGGGGCACGACAAAGCCAAAGCCGTCCAGCGGAACTTTGATATCGCCGCTTTTGAATCCTAGAGAAACCGTTGCTGTGGAGGCATAGCGGATCACACGCAATTTCAGCGCAAGTACGGGGTCGATCTGTTGCAACAAATCGGCAGTCACATAGGCCGGCGTGGTGAAGACGACGTCATCCGCCAGGATGCATGTGCCATCGCTCAACGCAATTCTGTATTGCTCTTGATCGCGGGTCACGGCGAGCACGTGGCGATTCAGCAGTACGGTCTGAAGCTGCAAGCGCGCGACGATGGCATCCACAAGTTGTTGCAAGCCTCCGCGCAGGGTCATGAACATGGCGGGCGTCACAAAC
>JAJZDO010000144.1 GCA_021805955.1 Acidobacteriota bacterium | reverse complement strand
GCCGACGCTTAACTGGAAAAGTGCTGACTGACTCTTTCATACCTCCAGTCAATCACCTATACGTTCCTCAGAAAATAATGGCCTTGCCCGGAGCAATACAAGCAGGATAGCCCGGCAAGGACATTCCCTGCCCTCCAACAAGACATCAAATCGCCTTTTTCGCAGCTTTGTTTCTCTCTCTGCAGTCCATCATCCCGGCCTGCAGAGACACTACGCCCCTTGTCGGACCGGCCGCTTGCGATGCTGGTAGAGATTGACCAACGCGAAGGCTGTCAGCAGCCACTCGTGGTTCTTCTTCAGGCCGCGATAGCGCACCCTGGTGGAGTGAAAGACGCGCTTCAGGATGCGGAAGACCCACTCCACTTTGGCGCGCACCCGCGATCGTGGGTCACCAGCTTGCCTGCCTTCTGCGCCTTGATCCAGTTCGACAACGTCCGCTCGACCACGCCCAGTGACCGCGCCGCTTCCGCGATGCCCCAGCCTGACTCCACCAGACGAACCGCCTCCTGCTTGAACTCGTACGTGTAAATCTTCCTCGGTATACGCTCCTTCTTCGCTGCTCCTTCGATATCTTCTCAGAGCGCTATATCAGGGACGTTTTCCGGGGGAAGCTGCAGATGGCGTTCGGACTTCTCTGGGCGCAACGAATCTTCCATCGCTTTTCGATAGCCTCCGAAGTAGATGGAATACATGACAGCGAGTGCGCAGCCTACCCCGAATCCAAATCCAAAGAAGAATCCGATGGCGATACTGATGGCGAGAGAATCCATTTCAAGCTCCAATGTCGGCGGGGCGAATGGTTCGCAGAATGCCGCTGATAATAGCAGCCGGACTGGGCGGACAGCCCATCACGATATAGTTCACAGGAATAATGTTGGCTACGCCACCCCTGCTGGCGTAACTCGTGCCGAATACCCCACCGCAAGCTCCGCAATCCCCTACAGCAACCACGAACCTGGGATCGGGCATTGCGTTGTAGGTCCGCTTGAGAGCTTCCTCCATATTTACGGAAACCGGGCCTGTGACCAGCAATAGGTCCGCATGACGCGGACTGGCAACGAATTTAATCCCTGCTCCTTCCAGGTTGTAATAAGGATTATTGAGCGCCTGAATTTCCAACTCGCAGCCATTGCAGGAACCCGCATCAACATGACGAATGCAAAGCGCACGTCCGAGAATCTGCAATAGCTCCTTCTGCAATGTTTTGAGAGCGGGCGCAGTCTGCTGAGGAGCCGGTAGAGGCTCAGTCAACAGGCCGGTTTGCAGCATATGTGAAAGCGTGTTCCACATGGTCGTATCACCCGTCCTGTCCGCTATAGGACAAATTGAAGGATTTGTTGATGAGGGGGAAGTCTGGGACGATGTTGCCGAGGATCGCGTACTCGATCAACGGCCAGTTCTGCCAGGACGGATCGTGTGCATGGCAGCGCCGGATGCCACCGCTCGGACCAGTTTCGAGCGCGATCATCACCGGACCACGCCATCCTTCCACAAGGCCGACCCCGAGAACGCCTGAAGTAGCCACGGGAACTGAGGTACGGATAGCATCTTTAGGAGGTTCAGAAAGAAACAAACGGCAGAGTCGAAGGGATTCGAGAATTTCATCGAAGCGTACTTGCACACGCGCGGCCACGTCGCCACCAGTCTGCACAACAAGCTTGGGAGCGAGGAGGTCATATGGTGCCCACGGATGGTCTACACGCAGGTCGCAGGCAATGCCCGAGGCTCGCGCAACTAAGCCAATTGCACCGAGCTTTTCGGCTGTTGCCTGCTCTAACCTTCCAGCCTCACGGAAGCGATCTTGCAGTCCTGCGTGCTCATCATAGATGGAGCGCATCTGAGACACAGATGGCTCCATTGCGTCGTACAGGTCGAGCAGAAGGCGACGCGCATCCGGAGTCATATCGAACGCGACGCCGCCGGGGACCACATAATCCATGAGATAGCGTGCGCCAAAGGCCACGATGTTCGCACGGAGTAACTCCTCTTTCAGTCGCGAGAATTGCGTAAGGCCGAAGGCGAAACCTGCGTCGTTTCCCAACGCGCCGAGATCACCCAGGTGGTTCGCCAGACGCTCCTGTTCCAGTGCCAAGGCACGCAGAATGATTGCTCGCGCAGGGCAGACGGTCTGGGTGAGGGACTCCAGAGCAGCGCAGTATGCCCAGGAAAACGCGACTGCGGAATCCCCGGAGACGCGAGCGGCTAATCGATGACCGTTTTGCTGTGAAGAATTCTCAAAGAGTTTCGCAACCCCTTTATGCGTGTAGCCGAGACGCTCCTCCAACCGCAAGACCTTTTCGCCCACGACGGTGAAGCGAAAATGCCCCGGTTCGATGGTGCCTGCATGGACAGGGCCGACGGCGATCTCATGCACCCCATCACCCTCCACCGGGACGAAGGGATACGGTGCGGATTCGACGGGATATTGCTGACTGCCATCGACGTCCCGTCGCAGTGGAAAGAGTGATTCCGGCCAGCCGCCGTGACGCAGCCAGCCGCGCGTGTCCGCTTCGTCCGTTGAGATGCCGAGTAAATCAGCGACAGCGCGCTGCATACGCAACGCTGCCGGGTAAAAACCTGCAATACCAGGATACGAAGGCGAAGCGGAATCTTCTATGAAGTGCTCCACCACCATCACGGTGTTGGGTATAAGATACGCCGCATAGATGCGAAAGCCGCCATCGCGATCCCGATCATCTGCACCCCAAAGAGTAAGAAAGCGCGCGTTGGATTTGCGGAAACTTTCTGCTGTCTGGAACCATTGCACACGGTCCACTCGCAAACGGCGTGTCGGTATATTCGCAGGCAACCTTGGGGCTTGAAATTCCATGAAGTTCGTTGCCATCCTCACCCTCCTATCAGCCGCGCTGCGGCTCGATACCACTCTGCCAAGGCAAACGGCATGTAGACGCCCAGCATCAGCACTATTGCGAGATGAATGAAGACCGGAACCAGAGCTGGGGAATGCGGTAAGGGCGGCGCATCGCATTCCCCGAAGACCATCGGCTGAACTTTGCGGAAGATGGCCGCGAAAGCGACGCCGAGCGCAATTAAAAGAAATGGCGTGGTCCAGGGATGTTCCCGCATGGCGGTGGTTAGAATTAGAAACTCGCTGGCAAAGACCCCGAACGGTGGCATACCGAGAATGGCGAGCGATCCCAGCATCAGTCCCCATCCAATCGTTGGACTGATGCTCACCAGACCACGAATCCCGTCCATCTGCTGTGTATGGGCGGCCTGCGAGGCATGTCCGGCGGCAAAGAAGATTGACGATTTGGTGAGCGAGTGGACCGTCATATGCAGCAAGGCAGCAAAGCTTGCAATCGGCCCGCCAAGTCCAAACGCAAATGTGATGATGCCCATGTGTTCGATGGAGGAGTAGCCGAATAGCCGCTTTATGTCGCGCTGCCTCCATAAAAAGAACGCGCCAAGTACCGCGGAAAGTAAGCCGAAGGTCATGAGCATTCGTCCGGGAAGATACGAGCCGATCGATCCTTCGACCAGCACCTTACAGCGGATGACCGCGTAGAGCGCGACATTTAATAGCAAGCCGGAGAGTACAGCAGATACAGGCGTCGGACCTTCTGCATGGGCATCCGGCAACCAGTTGTGGAGTGGGGCCAGGCCGACTTTCGTCCCGTAGCCAACCAATAGGAAGACAAAGGCCAGTCCCAGCACCCGGGGTTCGAGCTGCCCCTTCACCGCATTGAGGTGAGTCCACAACAATGCCGTCATACCTTGGCGACCCAGAACATGCTCTGCTGCAAAATACAGCAGGATAGTGCCAAAGAGTGCCTGTGCGATGCCGACGCCACAGAGGATGAAATATTTCCACGCTGCTTCCAGGCTGGCGCGTGTACGGTAAAGCGAAACCAAAAGCACCGTCGATAGCGTAGCGGCTTCCATCGCTACCCAGAGCAGGCCCATATTGTTGGTCAGTAGTGCCAGAAACATGGCCCCCATAAACAGTTGATACATGCTGTGATAGAGACGCAGACGTTGTGGGCTGAGACGACCTCGTTGCTCTTCGATGCGCATATAAGGCCGTGAAAAGAGCGCGGTTGTGAACCCCACGAAAGCTGTTAGTGCGACCAGGAAGACGTTGAATGAATCGACAAATAACTGCTCATGCAAAGCCAGCAGCGACCCGTGTCGGAGGACACGCAGGACAAGAAATGTGACCGCAATCAGCGTTGCAAAACTCATGCCTGCATTCAGTTCGGCGGCGTAGCGACGCGCTCCAAACAGAGCTAGCAGGAGTGCTCCCAGCAACGGCAAGCCAAGAACGACGAGTATGACCACTTCAATCCTCTTTCAGTGCTTCCATGTTGCTGAGATCGAGACTGTCGAACTGTTCTCGAATCTGGAAGAAAAATATCCCCAGGATGAAAAATCCGACCAAAAGGTCGAGCGCGATACCCAGCTCGATGACCATGGGCATACCGTAGGTCGCACTGGTGGCGGCAAAGAACAAACCATTCTCCATCGCTAGAAACCCAATCACCTGAGTAATCGCTTTACGTCGAGTAATCATCATCAAAAAGGCAAGGAAGATGACGGCGAGCGCGATACCGATGGTGTTGCGCGTGATCGTTGTAGCCATTCGGCTGATAGGTTGTGCCAGCCCGAAAGCGAAGATGACCAGGCCCAGACCGACCAGCATGGTCGTGGGGATATTGACGAGCGGTTCACTGTCCCATTGCGCGCCCAGACGCTGGATCAGGCGATGGAGAATCCACGGCAAGGCAATCACTTTCAGCAGCAGCGTCAATGCGGCTGAGAAGTAGAGTTCCGTAAGCCCAGCGCTATAAGCCACGAGAAGAGTGGAGATAAAGAGAACAGAGCCTTGCCATGCAAAGAGGGTAATCAACCGCTGCGTGCGCCGTCGTGAGAGCATGGCAAAGGAGATCAATAGCAGACTTGCGGCCAGCAGTTTCAACAATTCGACGATCATGTGGGACGAATGCATTTTCTTTAAGCTCCCAGCAGAAGATGAACCAGCAAACCCAGCACGGCAAGCAGGAAAGCCGTCGCCAGATATTCCGGGGCGCGAAAAATGCGCAACTTGGCCGATAGAGATTCAATCAGCGCCAATGCAGCTCCGGCCACGATCAGCTTTATCAGCAGTGCGATGACGGCGACTCCCAACGTAAGGGCACCATCCGCACCGCGGGCTGCTATGCCCCAAGGCAGAAAGAGCGCGAAGCCGATGCATGCGTAGTTGAAGAGTTTTAAGTCAGAAGACCATTCCACCAATGCAAGATGACGCGCCGAATATTCGAGTACCATCGCTTCATGGATCATGGTCAGCTCTAAATGGGTTGCAGGGTTGTCGATGGGAATGCGTGCGTTCTCCGCCAGCAAGACCATCAGAAAGGCAACCGCCGCGAAGACCAGGCTGGGATCAATGAGGAACGGATGTGCAGTCGATGCCTCGACGACACTTGGCAGAGCTGTGCTTCCAGACAGCAGAAACGCATTGAACAGAACCATCAGCAGAGCAGGTTCCGCGAGAAAGCCGATCATCATGTCGCGGCGTGCGCCCATCGAGCCGAACGCGGTGCCAATGTCCATCGCCGCCAGCGACAGGAAGACGCGCGCCGTAGCAAATAGACCGATCAGCGCAATCGCATCGGCCACGCGCGCGAAAGGCAAATCGGTCGCAACGGACGGAATAATGGCTGCGGCCAGCACCATTGTCCCAAACAAAATATAAGGGGTCATGCGAAACAGTGGAGAGGCGTCTGTGGCGAGCGCGACATCTTTATGAAACAGCTTGCGCAACATGCGATAGGGTTGCGTCAGTGGAGGTGCGGACCGATTCTGAAGCCACGCACGGCATTGCGCGATCCATCCGGCAAACAGTGGTGCGATCGCGATGGCAAGCAGCACTTCGCCGAACTGACGAACCATCGTGAGCGCGCTCATCGGACAAACACCAGCAATGCAATCAGCGTGAGAAAACTGTAGAGCAGATAGATGGCCAGCCGCCCCCCTTGCAGAAGGCCAATCCAGTCCGCCAGCCGCTGTACGTAGCGCGCGATTGGCAGATAGAGTGCCCGCCAAAGGCGGTCCTCAATATGGATCCGGTAATGGGGCGTGGTATCGGTAGGTGCGGGAAGTTCGCGCTCCATGCGAAAGAACGGACCAAACATATGTCGGATCGGTTGACCGAAGCCTTCCGCAGTGTCCTGCATCCGTGAGGTCTGCCATGGATAGCCGCAATCCCAGGAAGCGGTCCGCCGAATGCGTCCATGAGCCAAGGCGCGCACCATCACAAAAGTAATGCCCACGACTCCGACAATTCCCGTCAGCAGTATCAGTCCGCTGTAGGACGCCTGCTTTGATGCGATTGGAGCAATCCACCAGAAAGGAGAGCTGAGGTTCACGGCCTGCCCCAGGAGTGCACCTGTAACGGCACCCGCAACTCGGAGCGCAAGCTGTGGCATGACTCCAATCGCAATACATCCGAGCGCCAGCCACGCCAGTCCGAGGCGCTCCATCCAGTCAGCATCGTGCGCATGGACAAGGGAAGGCTCTCGATGCTGACCAAGAAAAATTACGCCATAGAACTTCACCATCACGTAGGCAGCCAAAGCAACTGTCAGCGCCAATAGAGCTGCGCACAGCGGAATCAGCATATTGAGAAAAGCGTGGGGTATCTGCGGGGTAAAGAGAAACGACTGCAACAGCAGCCACTCGGAAACGAAGCCGTTGAGCGGCGGCAACCCGGCAATCGCAAGAGTGCCGATAAGCGCCAATGTGGCGACCCACGGCATGCGCCGGATCAATCCTCCAAGTTTGCCCAAGCTGCGCTGGTTGGTTGCGTGCAGCACGGAACCCGTAGCGAGAAAAAGCAGACTCTTGAAAAATGCATGGTTGAGCGAATGAATCAAGGCAGCGGTGAGCGCCAGTGCCGCAAACAGGGGCAAGCCGCATGCCGCAAACAAAATTGCAAGGCCGATGCCAGTAAAAATAATGCCGATATTCTCAATTGACGAATAAGCCAGCAAGCGTTTCATGTCGGTCTGCACCGCAGCAAAGATCGCTCCGAAGAGGGCCGAGAATAACCCGACACTGAGGACCAGTACTCCCCACCACCAGTAGCGAATGTGCAGCAGGTCGAAGGTGATACGCAACATGCCGTAAATTGCCGTTTTGAGCATTAACCCGCTCATCAATGCCGATACCGGAGAAGGTGCCGCCGGATGCGCTTCCGGCAGCCAGGCGTGCAGCGGAACTAACCCGGCCTTGGCCCCGAAGCCAATCAGCGCTAGCAGGAAGGCAGCGCTGGCCCAGAACGGTGTCAGCAGAGCGCCGCGCATCGCATCGAAAGTGAATTGCCAACGTCCACCCTGCAGCACGCCAAAACTTAGCAGTATGCAGAGTGCTCCTATATGCGCCATAAGGAGGTACAGGAAACCGGCACGGCGAATCTCCGGTATGCGATGTTGAGAAGTCACCAGGAAATAGGAACTGAGTGCCATTGTCTCCCACGCGACCATGAAGAAGTAGGCATCGTCCGCAAGGATGACAAGGGCCATGCTCGCGAGGAATACGTGATACTGCAGGCAATGCAGTCCAGGGGCTGTTCCTTGCCCTGAGCGAAAATATCCGACAGCGAAGGTTGAAATGCCCGCTCCAGCCAATCCCAGCAGTAACAGAAAAAAAGCCGCCAAGGGGTCGAGTCTTGCGTGGAAAGGCAGGTCGGGGAGTCCCAACGGCAGCGTCATGACTTCGGGTGCGTGACTGGATACCAGAAAGTGCGCCGCGACCGCTCCCAATGCAAAACAAGTGATAGCTCCAAGTGGAAAGACCACCCGTGCGACGAATCTCACGCTATGCGGGCGCAGCAAGCCAATCAACCCCAAACCAATCCAGACTGCGACCAACAACAGCAGTAACGGAAGACCGCGGGCGATCAGAGCTGCGTCAAAATGTGCAATGGGTAACAACTTTCAGGCTTCTCCGTTTGAGAAATACGGTTGGAATTTGCTCTCATCGCCCCGACCGAAGGACGCTGTCGTCCATCTCATCCAACAGTTCCATGGTGTCTTTCAGGTGCTTCTGAAAATAGCGGCGCATCAGAGCGAGCACTTTACTGATAATGGGATCGCGCATCGAATAAAAGACCTGATTCCCGGCTTTGCGATTTACAACTAGTTGTTTTGCTCGAAGCACTGCAAGGTGCTGAGAGATGTTTGCCTGTTCCATCCCGAGCTTTTCCATCAGTTCGCCGGCAGAAAGTTCCCGCCCCTCGAGCAGTTCCATAATCGCGATCCGCGTTGGATGAGCAAGGGCCTGAAAGATGTCGGCTTTGAAACGGTGTAATGAGTCTGGCATGATGCTCTACTCGTTAATCGGAATATTCGATCCTTCGAATATATTATGCCATACTATCCGTGAAGGCAATTGGGGTTTATGTGTGCGAAGTGAATTGCCGGAGCCCGAAACGATGTATGCCAGACGTGGTAAAGGGGAGTATGGGGGAGATCGATCTGGTCATGCGGCAGATTGCTCTGCCTCCGTTTTCCGGATATAGATGCGGCCCATCACTACTGTGATTTTGAGCGTATACGCGCATTCAATCAGCATGGAACAAGTAAATGCTCACAAGCTGAGTTCAGCAGCGCAGCATGAGCGCAGACAGCAAGTGATCCGTGCGCTATCAGCGCGGAAGGTCGATAAGAAGCGGCCACAGCCTGACCGCTGGAGCAAGAAGCGCAGATTCAGAGCCTGATCTGGGACAAGCGGACGGAGTAACTCAAGCTCGATTTTACCTGGCTTGCAGGCTGCCATTGGAACGGCATTGCGCACACTATGTTTATACTGAGTCTGGCTTGATTTGATGTCTCGCTCCCGGCGGACGGGTAAGCGCCGGCCTGACAAAACCGATGAAGACCTATATGGGACAACGTAAGCGATTCTCACTGAAGAAACACCTTCCCCTGATACACGAAGACTTTTCCGGAGTGCATCAACGCAATCTCTACAAGTGGCTGATCCTCGCGCCGATGCTCGGAGTGGTCACGGGACTGACGGTTACCGCAGTGGCCGTGCTGATCCTGAAGAAGATATGGCCGGCGGTGCTGGGTTATTACCTGCACCATCACTGGGCTATTATTCCTGGACTGGTGTTGGGATGCGCAGTGACGGGGCTGATTATGCAGCACCTGACGCCAAATCCGAATGAGCACTCGACGGAAGAGATCATTCAGTCCTATCACGAGCATGACGGAGCCGTGGATATGCGCTCGTTTCCGCAGAAGCTGCTGGCGGCGGTGACGACGGTAGGCTTTGGCGGAAGCGCGGCGTTGGAAGGGCCGAGTATCTATGGCGGCGCGGCACTGGGATCGTGGATGTGGGAGAAGCTGCGGCGTTTTCCGCGCTTTCACTTGAAAGAGCGAGACCGTCGGATCATGTTGATCTGCGGAGCTGCGGCAGGAATGGCGGCGGTCTTTCGTGCACCGTTTACAGGGATCGTCTTTGCGCTGGAGATGCCATACAAGGACGATCTGGCGCATGAGGCTCTACTGCCGTCGCTGATTGCCGCGGTGGTCTCGTATCTGACGCTCGGAAACTTCTTTCGCAGCGGGCCACTCTTCAATTTTGTGGTGAGCGCCGAGTACCGTACTTCAGACCTGTTGTGGTCGATGCTGCTGGGAGCGATGATCGGGTTGGTCTCAATGGCGTTTGTAATTACCTTCCGACGGGTACGCATGAGGGTAGTGCGATGGAGCTGGCCGCACTGGATCAAACTGGCGATCGGCGGACTGCTGACGGGCGTCTGCGGACTGCTGTTTCTGCAGGCATATCCGGGGACGTTGGTGCCGCTGGGGCCGAATTACGAAGCAGTACAGGCAATACTGACGACGGCGCACAGCTCGCGCGAGCTGCTGCTGTTTGCTGTTCTGAAGCTGGGCGCGACGCTCGCAACGCTGGGCGCGGGCGGAGTAAGCGCGATGTTTGTACCGCTCTTCCTTACCGGAGGCGGACTGGGAATCGCGTTTGCGCAGTCGGTGGTGCATTCGTCGGCATTGGGATTGTACGCGGCGGTGGGAATGGCCGCGTTTATCTCGGCTGGATACAAGACGCCTCTGGCTGCGGTTGTCTTTGTGGCAGAGGCGACGGGTGGCCATGGATTTATCATTCCGGCACTGATCGGCGCGGCGGTGGCGTATGCAGTTTCCGGCGATGCATCGGTCTCCGGAGACCAGCGCGTGTATGGCGTCCGCGGCTGATGCCGCGGGGCAATTGAGCACGAGCCGGGCGGTTCTGTTTGATGCAGCGGAGCGAATGCGCAGAACTTCTCGCATTGCGCATTCGCTTTCGTCTAGACTAAAAGAGAGATGGAAAGTGCTGTTGTCGCTGAACTTCCCCTGACTCACCGCATTGGAAACAGGATCGGATCGCATTGGCGCACGATGCTGGCCAACCGCGAGGATCAAGTCTTTCTGCTGCTTTCGCTGGTGATTGGCGCGCTGGTGGGGCTGGTGGTCGTGGCCATGATCGTGCTGG
>JAJZDO010000256.1 GCA_021805955.1 Acidobacteriota bacterium | reverse complement strand
CATTGGATGAATTAGCTCTCTCGGCTCATATCGGAAGCTGGTGGCAAAACGTCAAGGACTGGCTTAACCAATTGATTATTATAATGAATCATCCCGCACAAGGGGCGCCGGGAGGTTCTGCGGACCATATTTACCGCGAATCCTTCACGATTCGCCGCAGCGCGCTGGAATTAATTGCTGCGTAACATTCGAGAACGGTGTAGAAATATTATTGCGCCGCCAGAGGGGCGAGCGTACAACCGCTTCGGTTTTCTCTCGGAATGGGTGTTCTCAATGGAGCATCATAAGCTGGATTCAATCGATCTGCGGATCCTCGCGGAACTGCAGGCGAACGGCCGCATCACAAATGTAGAACTGTCCCGACGGGCGAAAATCACCGCGCCTCCCTGCTTACGGCGCATGCGGGCCCTGGAGAAGGCCGGTTACGTAAAGGGCTACCACGCGGAACTCGAACCCAAGCTACTCGGCTTCGAGGTTTCTGCATTTGTTTTTGTCGGACTGAACAGCCAGAACGATGCGGATTTGCGGAAGTTCGAAGAGCACGCCCGCGGATGGCCTGAGGTCCGTGAGTGCTACATGCTGTCCGGAGAAGTCGATTTTCTGCTAAAGTGCGTAGCCAAGGACCTGTCTTCGTTTCAGGCCTTCATTACGGACCGGCTAACGGCATTTAAAAATGTCGCAAGCGTCAAGTCCTCGCTGGTTATTCATGCAAGCAAGCATGAACCTGGTGTACCTCTCGAGGTGAAGTGAAGCTTACAATCCTGTGAGCAGTGGTACACGCCGCCAGAGCCGCCGTATAAAGCGGGGCCATGAAGGACGCGTATATGCCAAAGAGGCTGGTTTTCCCGCCCTGGACCGATCGGTCCGGGCGACTTTCCCTGCTCAAAGTGAGCGTATTTGCTGGGCTGTTTGGTCCTGCGATCTGGACATTTTACAGACTGATGGCTGGGTTTTATATGGCCGAACCCGCAAAATCGGTAAACCACGAACTCGGGCTTTGGGCATTCCGCCTGCTTCTGCTGTCATTGGCAATTACGCCGGCAATGCAGATTTTCAGGCTCCCCCGTCTGATCATTATTCGGCGAATGGTTGGCGTTGCAGCCTTTGCCTATGCCTTTAGTCACATTTGCGCTTATACCGCCATGGAAAACTTTCATATTGGCAAGGTGATCAGCGAGATCTTTGCGCGCTTCTATCTGACTATAGGTTTTGCCGGGCTTCTCATTTTGGGGGTCCTGACTGCGACGTCCGTTGATGCCGCGGTACGGAAGATGGGAACGCGCGCGTGGTTACGTCTTCATCGACTGGTATATCTGGCGACAGTTCTGGCGCTGATTCACTATTTTATTCAGTCGAAGCTTGTTGTAACCGAGCCCACGATTTTTGCGGGCTTGTTCATGTGGCTAATGGGTTACAGGCTCATCCTTTGGATGACGCGGCCGCGCCTTGCCTCACATCCCGTTACGCTATTGGCGCTTGGCTTCATGGCAGCCACTCTGACCATGGTCGGAGAGGCAGCGGGATATATGTTGTTTACGCCTATTGATGGCATGAAAGTCTTTTATGCCAATTTCACATTTGTCGCCGGCATTCGTCCGGGATGGATTGTGCTGATCGTTGGCGTAGCTGTTGCGGCTCTGGCACTTCTTCGCAACTGGAAGGCGGCCGCCCCAAGTAGGGCGACCGCCGTAGTCTGAAGGCGTATCCCTCCCGTTTGCGCTTCTAGGATCCAGCCAGGTTGCTGCGACGGCGGCCATAGGCGAGATAAACGACGAGGCCTAGGCTGTTCCAGAACAAGAACCACCATTTTGTAAATGCGGGCAGGCCGGTAAAGAAAAGGTAGAGGCATCCCACAATGCAGATTGGTGCAATGAGCCATACCATCGGGGTACGAAAAGCCCGTTCGCGGTTTGGTTCGCGTAGTCGCAGAAGCAGGACGCAGACCGAAACTGCGACAAATGCACATAGCGTACCGGCATTGGCGAGCAGTGCGATTTCGTCAAGACGCAGGGTTGCTGCCATAACGGCGACGACAATCCCCGTGAGTACGGTCATCAGCACCGGGGTGCCGCGTTTTCTGCTGATCTTGGCTAAGGAATTTGGCAGTAGGCCATCGCGGGCCATGACGAAGAAGATCCTGCTTTGACCATACATTAGAACCAGAATGACAGTCGGCAGAGCAACGATGGCTGCGGCCGCTACCAGTTCTGCGAAAGCCGGGTGCTTCAGCAGGATGAGGATGTAAACGAGCGGAGCTGCGGATTTTGAGAAGTCAGAAAAGTAGGACGCTCCGAGTGCTGCAGTCGCGACAAGGACATATATCGTCGTGCATAGAGCCATTGAACCCACTATTCCGATAGTCAGGTTGCGGCCAGGATTTTTGGTTTCCTCAGCTGCAGTTGAGACTGCATCAAATCCGTAGAAAGCAAAAAATATCAGGGCCGCTGCGGCCAGTGCTCCGCGTTTGACACCATCTGGGTCGACATGTGCGCCGAGACCATAGGGCGCGAAGGGATGAAAATTGGCAGGGTTGAACGCCTGGCCTGCCAATATGACAAAGACCACGAGTGCGCTGAGTTTGATGATAACCAACACGATGTTGACGGTCGCACTCTCGCGCGTTCCAATTATCAGCATGACTGTGACAACAGCTGAGATAATGATCGCTGGAAGGTCAACGAGGCCACCGCTCATTACCCCATGCAGAAGCGCGTTTGGCAGCGGCCAGCCTGCGGCATGAATGAATTCGGCGACGTGCGCTGACCAGCCTACCGCAACAGCCGACGCGGCCACCGTGTATTCGAGAATGAGGCTCCATCCCACTATCCAGGCCACAACTTCGCCAAGCGCGACATAGGAATATGTGTAGGCGCTGCCAGATGCAGGGATCATGGTCGCCATTTCTGCGTAGCAAAACGCTGCACACGCGCAAAGCAGACCGCAGCCCAGAAAGGATAGAATGACCGCCGGACCAGCTAGCCCTGCGCCAATACCCGTCAAGGTATAAATGCCGGTTCCCACAATCGCACCTACA
>JAJZDO010000727.1 GCA_021805955.1 Acidobacteriota bacterium | reverse complement strand
GCGGATGACCAGATTCCCGTTTGTCTCGATCACCCCGAGCAGCAGCGGTGGGACATGGGAGTTCGACAATGGCACATTTTTCATGCTGTTAAATTTGGCGGTTGGCGGCAACTGGCCGGGATCTCCGAACAGCAGTACGCCGAATCCGGCGTATATGTTGGTTAACAGCATCAACGTCTTGCAGTACGTCAACAATGGTGGTGGTGGCGGCGGAGGCAGCACCATCGGAGCAGGTTGGTACAACATCATCAATCAGAACAGCGGCTCTTGTGTCGATGATGCTGGCTGGGGTACGGCAAATGGTACCTTTGTTCAGCAATGGGCCTGCGGTAATCAACAGTACAACCAGGAGTGGGAGTTTATCCCCACCAGCAACGGCTACTACAGTGTTCTCAATCGCAATGCAGCAGCGCAAAATGAGGTCTGGGATGTGACCGGAGGACCTGGGGCGACATCGCCGGGAACGCCGATACAGACTTGGAGCAACGGGCAGGGCACCAACCAACAGTGGATGCCGGTTTCGCTGGGCAACGGCTACTACAAGTTCGTTGTGCTCAATAGTGGCATGTGTCTGGATGTACCGGGAGACCAGACCACTAACGGCCTACAGTTGGATGCCTATACCTGCAATGGAACGCCAGCGCAAGCCTTCAGGTTAGCGCAACAACCGTAACTCGTTTGTCGTACCAGTACCAAAACATAAAGGCCGGAGGTATCTATCTCCGGCCTTTATGCGCAGAACCCATTGCGTGGTACAAAAACTAGGTCGAGTTGAGCTATCGTGTCTGGAACAGACTTCTACAAGGATGATTATGCGAATTGTGAATGCGACGTGGGTGGTGAGCGGGACCCTTTCCGCGATTCTTTTATGCAGCGGATTCACCGCAGTTAAGAAGGCGAGCATTGAAAAAGGCGGGACAGTGCGAGCCGAGCAGCTCGTACGACGGCAGGCCAGCGCGATTCAGACGATGCACGAGTTCATCGTCTCCCATCGTGTGGACGTGAAGTCCGAGACTCCCAAGTACAATGAAACGACCCATTCCTATCTGACGACTTGGGTCAAGCGTCCCGATCTGCTCCGGATACGATCGCAGATGATGCGCCAGAGCAAAACGATCGTCGCCGACGGCCAAGGAATGTGGATTTACCGCGATGCGGATCGCGTCTACTGGCACCAGCCAGGCAAAGCGCCAGCGGGGCTGATGGAGAGCGCCTTTCCTGGACTCGGACAGGAACTTAGCGATGTCAACCTGCCCAAGGTAATGACATCGGCCAGCATCGTCGGAGAAGAAAACTTGACCATTGGTCACCGTCAGTTTCCTTGTACGATCGTCGAGGTGACGGTGAGTCCAAAAGCCGCCGAGGGTACGCTGGAAAACAATCAGTTGCGGTTGTGGATCTCGACAGGCTATCAAGTTCCGCTCAAAGTTCAGGCCGTTTTTACTCCCGTTGGAGGCCAACGCAAGGTCTACACCGATTTCGCCACGCTCTTCGAACCGGGAGTCAGGATTGCCAACTCAACTTGGACCTTTATCCCGCCGGTGGGATCGACACAGCGTCCCGGTACCCCCGTCTCCGGCTTGGAGTAGATTGCCAGCCGGATTGCTGAGGGGCAAGTTTCCGATGCCACGATCATGGCGCTGGCCGGACATCTCAGCGTGAAGATGAAAGAGAAGTATTCGCACCGCAGGCAGGAAGCGAAAGGGCAGGCTGTTGCGCTGATCGACATGCCAGCCACTATCCAGTGACTGTAAGTAGACTGCACCAGTGGAAAAATTTCAGAGTGTCTACAAAAGTGACTACAGCGCGGAAGGTAACTTTCGCGTCAGTCTGAGTAAGTCATGGATTGTAAATGGTGGGCGAGGCGGGAATCGAACCCACAACCCCCGGCTTAGAAGGCCGGTGCTCTATCCGATTGAGCTACTCGCCCATTGTTGGTCGGGCCATGGATCCATTGTATGCGCTGGTGTGGGCTGTACGCTCCGTGCACAGCAGAGGGATGAGTTGTCGCAGCGCTTGCGCCCATGCGGCTGCCGCTTGCTCCTCTGTCGCACCATAGCCCCAAACGTAGAGCGTAGCGGCAAATCCATCCCGCCACTCTGCTGCTTCGGCAAGGGGGAAATCCAGAGCAGCGCAGAGCCAGGCTCGGCGCACGACCCACTCGCAGCGTGCTTGTTCGCAGGGAAGTGCACGCGCTGCGGCGCACCACTGGCGCGCGATCTGCTCCATCTGGGCAAAGCTAGAAAACTCTGTGTCTGCCGTCGGCAATAAATCCACATAGCAGGCTTGGGCAAAGGCAAAGCGCGCATCATCCTCTGCGTCGAAGAGCGCAGCCGGGTAGCTCCACACATCGCACTTGGCTGTAAAGATTGGCCCGGCTGGTTGGTTCCAAGCGCGCAGCGCCTCCGCCAATGCAGCGTGTTGTTGAGCTTCTGGAATTTTCTCCAGTCCATCTGGAGTGGCGCGCAGATGGATAAATGCCAGGCTGCCATCGGCGTTGCTCCACGGCACTGCGATGGTGGGATCCTCCGCGCCGCACTCCACCGACCAATCCGCGTCCATCATCGAGGCTCCGCTGGCGCAGTGCGCGGGGCTGGCTCCGCCGACAACACCCAGTGCAGATAGCGCGCAATGGTTTGTTCGGCCCAGTAGCCGTCGTCTTCATCCTCCGGTTGCGCCAAAAATGCGCAGTGCCCGCCGTGTTCCGTTTCGACCAGTGCAATCGCCGGGTTGGACAGAATTTTTGCGCGTGTCTCTGGCAGCAGGCGAATGAAGGGATCGTCGAGCGAGTTCAGCAGCAGCGTAGGTACGGCGATGCGATCGATCACGCGTGCAGCGGCTACGCGGTAGTGGTAATCGTCCGCATTGGCAAAGCCGCAATTCGGAGAAACGATGTACTCATCAAAGCTGCGAATGCTGGTCACCTGCTGGCTGGATTCGGCAGGGAAGTGTTCCGGGAACAGCTTGGCCTTTTTGCGGTAGAGCCGTAGCATGTTCAGCAAAAAATTCCATTCATAGAGCCGGTTGCGCAGCGC
>JAJZDO010000678.1 GCA_021805955.1 Acidobacteriota bacterium | reverse complement strand
TAGGCAGATGCGGGGCGATAGTCGCCTTCGTAGACGTGAAGTTCCCCAGTGGATTTGGAAACGCCGGCACTCTTTGGATCGCTCTTTACTGGCTGCGTGGACGCACGGTGAGGCGTCTCTGTGTTGTCAGGCACAGCTTCCTGCACATCTGGGACTGCGTGTTTGGATGCGGATTTGCGTTTATTGAGACTCATGGCTTGCTCTTCAGAATAGCGTAGTAACGCACGAGCGGCTCCACAGGATTTCTCTGGGGAGTCACCTCCGCGGTCGCACCTATTTTGAGGATGCCGCGCCTTGTCCCGCAAGATAATTCTGTACCGCGCGCTGTTGCTCCATGTAGCTTTCCACAATCGCCACGCCCGACGAAGTGCCGATCCGGCTGGCGCCCGCTTCCAGCATGTCGCGGACTGCATCCAGCGTGCGAATGCCGCCTGCGGCTTTTATGCCGCAACGGCCCCCGGCAATCCCCCGCAGCAGGCTGACGTCTTCCAAAGTTGCACCGCCGGTAGAAAATCCAGTGCTCGTCTTCAGGAAGTCCACTCCCGCAGCGACACAGATCTCCGACGCGCGCAATTTTTCTTCCAATGTCAGCAGGCATGTTTCCAGAATCGCTTTCAGTTGGGCGCCGGCATCATGCGCCAACTCCACCATGGTGCGCACGTCGCTTTGCACGGTCGCATTGTCGCCGCTTTTCAACGCGCCGATGTGGATCACCATGTCCAGCTCCCGCGCTCCCAGGCGTAACGCAGACTCGCCTTCTTCACGTTTGTTATGGGTCAGGGAAGCTCCTAGCGGAAAGCCTACGACGGACGCGACTGTGACGCCGGAACCGGAAAGAGCGCTGTGCGCCAGAGCGATCCAGCAGGGATTCACGCTGACGCACGCGAAGCGATACTGCAGCGCTTCTTCGCACAGCCGAAGCACGTCGCCAGAGGTAGCATCGGGTTGTAACAGTGTGTGGTCTATGGTTGCCGCCAGGCTTTGCCAGTCGCTGAGCGCGTTGGCGGTAAATCCGGCGATGTCGAAGCTTGAAATTTCAAATTCGTCTGCAAGTTCGGGAGAAGAAGAAGCACTCATAATTCAATTTTCCTGTCTACAACTTTTGGATGCAGAATTACTGCACTACTCCCAGACATCGGTTGGAGCGTCTGTCGGCATAAACCAAATGTCCGGAAGATTGCGGTAGCGTTCGGCGAAATCCATGCCGTAACCGACCACAAAACGATTGGGAATCGAGAAGCCGACATAGTCCGTTTGGATGTTGCACAGGCGCCTTTCAGGCTTGTCCAGAAATGCCGCGATTTTCAGTGTAGCGGGCCCCTGTGCCAGCAGCATATTTTTCAAGTGACAAAGTGTCCTCCCAGTATCCAGAATGTCCTCTACCAGAATCACGTTCTTCCCCTCGATCGGCTGATCTATGTCTTTGATTAACCGGACGGCACCGGAACGCGTCGCCATCCCGTAGCTGGAAACCGCGAGAAAGTCGAATGTACACTCCACAGCGATGGCCCGGGACAAGTCGGCCACGAATGTCGCCGCGCCCTTCAGCACCCCGACCAGCATGATGCTCTGTCCGGCAAAATCGCGGCTGATTTCCGCCCCCAACTCATTGACACGCCGCTGAATCTGCTGCCGGGTCAGGAAACACTCGAGGGCCTGATTGTTCGTGGCTTCCGTCATGAAGGTTTCAATCTATCGCTGATTGTAGGACGGAATGTTGAGGATTGTGTGAGCCATCCATAACTTAGGAGGATCCGTCCTCGGAAATGCAATTCGATCGCTTCCCATATACTGGGAATCTAGGGAATCTTGTCTGCATGTATCCATTTATTCATATTGGGCATTTTCAAATTGGCACCTTCGGCATCCTGCTTTGGCTGGCCGCAGTCTCCGGCTGCTGGGTGCTCTATAAGAATTTTGAACGCAAGGGCGTTGAGGCGGACGCCATTAATGTTACTGCGCTGGCCACCGTCGCAGGCATCGTTGGCGCAAAGCTGTGGCACGTGTTCGAGTCACCTCATCTGCTGATGCAGATTCCGATGCAACTGCTGCTTGATCGTGCCGGATTTGCCTGGTTCGGCGGTCTTGTCGCCGCCATCCTGGTTTTGATGTGGCAGGGACGCGTTGCCAAGGTTGGCGCATTGGGCATGCTCGATCTAGCGGCGCCCGCCGCAGCCGTAGGCTATGGCGTCGGTCGCATCGGATGTCTCACCTCCGGCGACGGCGACTACGGCATTCCCACATCGTTACCGTGGGGCGTCAGTTTTCCGCACGGTCTGGTTCCCACCGTGCAACGCGTGCAGCCAACTCCCGTATATGAGTTTATTGCCGCCCTTCTCATCGCCTGGTATCTGTGGCAGCGCGGAAAGGTCGACAAGCCCGCCGGGCTGATCACAGGGGAGTATCTGGTTTGGTCGGGATTGGCCCGCTTTCTGGTGGAATTTATCCGCATCAACCCCAGGATTTATTTTGGGATGAGCAATGCTCAGGTCGCCAGCATCGGCTCCATGGTTGCCGGCGTGGTCTTGATCGTCTGGGCACGACGGCATCCGCACACCATCGCGCAATCGCGAAAGCACAAGGCCAAACCAGCCACCCACACCATGGCCAGCTAGAGTTCACAACCGCTTCAGGAATTCCTTTACCTGTTCCAGTTGCGGAAACATCTTTTCTTCCTGCTGGAATTCGCGTGAATGGACACACCGCCGTCCGCCTCGCATCTTGACAGGATGCTTTAAATGCAGCATCTCGTGAAACACCAGGTACTCGACCGCGTAGCGAGGCGTCTCCGGCCGGTCGAACACGCGGCTGACCACGATGGTATTGTGCGCGGCATCATAATGGCCCAACTGCCGCCGGGCGGAGTGCGCACTCCAGGTCAACACAGGCCGGCCAAGCAGACCATTGAAAAATTGTCGATTCAGATGATCGAAGACTTCGTCCAGGTCGTAATAGTGGCCCTGCGCCGTAGAAACATTTTTTCTTCCACGGCTGCGCCGCACCATTTCCGCGCGGCGAATCACCGCTTCGCTTCCC
>JAJZDO010000040.1 GCA_021805955.1 Acidobacteriota bacterium | reverse complement strand
CGGCAAGCTGATCCATGCGGCGGACGAGCATCGCTATTACATGCTGAACAAGCCGAAGGAATACGTGACCACGGCGAGCGATCCTCAAGGCAGGCCAACGGTGATGCATTTCTTTTCCCGCATTCGGCTGCGCATGTTTCCGGTTGGCCGCCTGGACTATTACAGCGAAGGATTGTTGCTGGTGACCAACGATGGCGCGCTCGCCAACGCGCTTACCCGGGCCGCTTCTCACGTGGCTAAAACTTATCTCGTCAAGGTGAGCGGCGTTCCGAGCGAGGCTGCAATCGAAGCGCTGCGACGCGGCGTTTCCATTCCGCTCGGTGGTCCTGACTCGAATGAAGGCCGGGTTCGCACTGCTCCGGCGAAGGTCCGGCTTTTTCGTCAGGGCGACAATCCCTGGTATGAGACCACGATAACGGAAGGACGCAATCGCCAGCTGCGCAAAATGTTCGAAGAGGTCGGCCACCATGTGGAGAAGATTCGCCGCGTGGGGTACGGGCCGCTTGTATTGAATGTCGAGCCGGGCGAGTATCGCGAGTTGACTGCGCAGGAAGTGATGCAACTCTATCGCGCCGTCAAGCTACCGGCGCCTGCTAGCGCCCGGATGCCTGCTTCTAAGGCGAAGGCAAGGAGTGGCGCAGCATCCCCAGCGAAACGAACAGCTCATAGTCCGGCCAAAAGGCGACGGACATAGTCCCGGGCCGATTCCGGTTCAGTCTGCCTATACTGAAAGGCAATCGTGATGTCGGACCGCCAGCAGCGCGTTTTCAGGACACTCGCAGCGATCGCTCTGCTGTTTGTTTTTGTGCTGATCGTCGTTGCACATTCGGCGCATCCACTTGGCATAAGCTTGTTTTGTCTGCTGCTTCTGCCAGTGTTCCTGTTCAGCAAAATAGCCGTTCCGCAATTCTTTTGGTCGACCGGCCAGACGAATGAAACGGTCCTCTGCGCGGCTCCCGTACTGCCTTCTCGTTTTCAACGCCCACCCCCTCACTCAATCGCATAGTCCTTTTTGATTTGGCGCACTCGACGTCGATTCGACTGACAAGTGCATGTGTCCTCAATCAATCGCTGGATTTGCGGAGGTGCTTTGTGGACTTGGTTGCCGCTGTACTCGGTGGCTTCATCGTATTTTTCTTTCTTTTTACAATTTTCGCTTTCTACTTGCAGAGATTTCTCTGGAAACGCCGAAGACGCCTTGGCAAAAAGGAACTCGGTTTCTGTCCGACGTTTTCCTTGCTTGGCAATGCACTCCAGAAAGCGAACCTCTTCGTCCAACCGCAGGCCAGGATGGTTACGATGGTGGAGGATGCAGAAGACCCCGAAGACGAGGACGTACCCGCAAAGGACGGCCCCGAACATCTACACCGCCAACTCAAGCCCATCCGAAACGGCGATGAAATTGACAGCCTGACCGTTCTATTGAACTTATGGCGATGATGGACTGAAACATGTACCTCAACTTTGATATCTAATCAGTAGGAGAGGTATCGCCATGGAGAAAGCGACATTTGGAGCGGGATGTTTCTGGGGAGTGCAGACGACGTTCGATCAAATTCCGGGAGTGATCGAGACTGCGGTCGGATATGAGGGGGGCGAGCTGAAAAATCCTACTTATCGGCAGGTATGCACGGACCGCACCGGCCACGCAGAGGTGCTGGAAATAAGTTTCGATCCGGAGCGCATCAGTTATCAAAACCTTCTCGACGTATTCTTCAGCGCGCACAACCCGACCCAGTTGAATCGTCAGGGGCCGGACCACGGCACGCAATATCGTTCGGTCATTTTTTACCATTCGCCGCAGCAGCAACAGGCGGCGACGGAAACCATCGCGCGTTTGACGGCCGCGCGCAAATTCACGCAGCCGATCGTGACGCAGGTCGTTCCCGCTGCTGCCTTCTGGCCGGCGGAGGAATACCACCAGAAATATCTGGAGAAGCGCGGCATGGCGAACTGCCATATCTAGTCCGGTGATATAACTGGGAAGTTTCCCACGAAGACGCGCTGCTGCGGCTTGCTCGATGACAAGAGCGGTCCTTCAATCCAGCAACTGTAAATTCGCCTTGCAGCGAGAAGGGCTTTCCGATCACTATGCGCACGACTGCGGCCAAGCTAGCCAGAGTGCCGGGAGGCAGCACGATGGGTGCGCGGCTACTCTCGGTGCAGGCGCTGCGTGCGGTCGGTGCGCTGCTTGTCGTATGGGTGCATTCGCTGGACGCGGCGGAGGTGCTCACCGTCCCCCGGCAGAGCAGGTTCTTTCACTGGGACAACTTCGGCGCAAGCGGCGTCGATATTTTCTTCGTCATCAGCGGCTTCATCGTCTCCCAGGTGGCCGCGCGATCGGCAGGCCAGAGTCTTACCCACCCATCCTCCGCGGCGCGCGGTTTCCTCACCCGGCGCATCACGCGGATCTTTCCGCTGTACTGGATCTTGACCTGCGCCGTCATTCTGGAAGGGGAACTGGGCCGGTACAAGGTTCACTGGCATTCGGTCCGCTGGGCGCCGACACTGTTGTTGCTTCCCTCGCTCCATTACCCAAGGAACGCTCCTCTGCTCTCCCTGGGATGGAGCCTGATGTTCGAAATATATTTTTATCTTGTGTTGACGGCGGTGATGGCGTGGAGGCCGCGTTCGCTGGTGCGGGATACTGTGATCTTTCTATGCGGGATGGTGGCTGTAGGCGCATTCGTCGGCATCCATCGCCCACTGCTCGCGCTCTGGATGAATCCGCTCATTCTGGAGTTCGTCTTCGGCTGCACGATCGGCCTGCTGTTTTCCAGGGTCGGCGAAGCTAGCGCCCGATCGAAGACAATCGGCCTGGCGCTGGCGGTTCTGGGAGCGGTGCTGCTGGGCGCCACCATCTTCACCGGCTACGGCAGGGCGAGCGAGCAGGACTGGATCATGGCAGGGCATTACTGCTGGCTGCGCGTGGGTGTATGGGGAGTGCCAGCGGCCCTGCTTGTCGGCGGCGCCATTTTCTGGGGTCCGGCAATGCAATCTCTCCCCGCGCGCCTGTTGGTCTTTCTCGGCGATGCG
>JAJZDO010000444.1 GCA_021805955.1 Acidobacteriota bacterium | reverse complement strand
TGATCAGCCGCTTGCGCACTCGGCGCGCCAGCTCCAACCTCGGCCCACTCGAACCGGCAACGCAGCGGATATCGAAGATTTAGGGGTTGTACATAAATAAATACATTCGCAACCCGGGAAGCCCCCCGGCCGGGGGATATATACCATGCCGATTACAAGATAGTTGTCGAAAGAAAGAGAATTTTACCCCGGACACCAGTGATGCGTCATAAAGACTGGTGGTCCACTCAAGCCTGCTGTTGGCTTGCATGAGACGTATTGCGCTGCAAATCCAGCCAGCTTTGCAAGATCAGCACGGCGGCAATCTGGTCGATCACATCTTTTCTATCGCGCGCGCCTCGCCCAACGGCGTCCAAATGGCGGTGGGCCTCAGCCGTACTAAGCCGCTCATCCCACAGATGTACGGGCAAGTCGAATTCCGACCGCAAACGGTCGGCAAATTTCTCTGCCGCAATCGCGCGCGGGCTGCGGTCACCGGAGAGATGAATCGGCCATCCGATCACAATCCCCGCACAGGCATAGCGTCGAAGTAGGCGACCTAGCGATCGCAAATCGTTGCGCGCATTGGTATGCACGATGGTTAGCAGCGGCTGTGCCGTCAGGCCCAGCTCATCTGAAATAGCCACGCCGATTCTTCGTGCGCCATGATCGAGCCCCAGAATGCGCGGCATAGACTGCTGCGCGATGGTTGTGTCGGAATACGGCGGCGAAGTTGGCGGGGTCTCCACGAAGGTGATGGTACCCGAAATGGTGAGGGAACCGCGCCCTGAAGTGGCTCGAACCACCTACAATATAAGAAAGCGTTTGTATTCTCTGGAGTTCGTGCCCGCCGTGCGTGCGTTCCTCGTGTTTGTTCTAGTCCTGGTCCTGGCCACAGCAGGCGCATACTACCTGCTGGTCCTTCCGTTTGGGCCGTCGACGAGCACCTTGGTGACCATCACGCCGGGAACATCGGTGCATGGCATCGCTTGGACACTCCAGAAGAACGGCATTATTCGCAACCGGTTCGCCTTCGATCTGGTGGCGCGGGTCGAGCGGCGCACGTTAAAGGCGGGGGTCTATCGATTTGATCATCCCGCGCCGTTGCTGGATGTGTACCAACGTTTGCGCATGGGCGATGTGTATACCATCGTGCTCACAATTCCAGAAGGCTACAACATGTTCGACGTTGCCGCCGCCATGGAAAAAGCCGGCTTGGGTTCGCGCGATGTGTTCCTGACCGCCGAGCAGCAGGATACGGGTTTGATTCGCGATCTGGATCCGAAGGCGCCGAGTCTGGAAGGATATTTGTTTCCAGACACGTACAAGCTGGCTCCAAATATGGCGCCGGAACAGATTTTAGGAGAGATGGTGCAGCATTTTCGTCAGGAGGCGCAGCGCTTGGGACTGACGCAAAATATTTCCGCAACTGTGACCTTGGCTTCGTTAGTGGAGCGGGAAACACCCGTTGGCAGCGACCGTCCCATGGTTGCCAGCGTGTTCCAGAATCGGCTGGCCCAGAACATGCCACTCGATACCGATCCTTCCGTGATTTACGCTGCCCTGCTAGAAAAGCGCTACCGCGGCACAATCTATGCATCTGATCTAAAGGCGCAGTCGCCGTATAACACGTACACACATACGGGATTGCCTCCCGGGCCAATCTGCAATCCTGGAATTCCCTCATTGGAGGCGGCCATGCACCCGGCCAAGACAAACTTTCTTTACTTTGTAAGCGATCCCGCGAATCCCGGTCACTCTCGCTTTGCGGCCACGCTGGAGGAGCACCAGAAAAACGTAGCGGCATACCGCAAGGCGCAACCCGCGCAACAGCCAGGAGATGGTAGGTAATTTTGCAGCGACTGCTGGCTAATTTCCGCAGGTTTTTCCCGGCGTCAACGTGCGGCAGGTCGCTGCGGCGACTGCGTGTCGGACGAGCGATGCTGGCGTGTCTGCCCATGCTGGCGCTCAGCGGTTGCCTGAAACACACCCGTATTCTGGAGCGGCCTCAGGTGCCAGATGTAGTGCTGACTGCCAGCGCGCAGCAGTTGATCCAGCAACTCGATGATCGCTACAACACGATCCATTCGATGCTTGCGACGGTGCTGATTCGTGCCTCCGTCGGCGGAGCGGCCAAAGGCAAGGAGACCGATTACACCTCGATACGCGGCTACATTCTGCTGCGACAGCCTTCCATGTTGCACGTCCTCGGGATGCTGCCCGTCATCGACACCCGCGCGTTCGACATGGCCAGCAATGGAAAGAATTTCACTTTGCTGATTCCGCCCAAAAACGAGGCTGTGATTGGCAACGGCACCGTGACCACTCCATCGAAAAACCCGCTCATGAATTTGCGGCCCGCCGTGTTTTACGACTCCATGCTCATCAAAAAAGTGGAGCCCGAAGATCTGGTCTACGTCACCAGCGATACCGGTCTGGTGCGCGATCCGCACTCCAACCACCTAATAGCCGAGCCGGACTACGAGCTTGGTGTCCTGCGTCGCATCGGCGATAGCCAACATCTGATGCCGATGCGCGTTGTCCACATCAGCCGGACGAACCTGCTGCCCTATCAACTGGACCAATACAACGATCAAGGCGTCCTGGTCACCAAGACGTTGTACAGCAATTACCAGACCTTCGACCAAATTCCCTATCCGACGAAAATCCTGATCAGCCGCCCCATCGATGGCTATCAAATCACGTTGACCATTGAGAAGCTGACTTTCAACCATCCGCTGGCGGACAATCAATTTGAATTGAAAATCCCTCCGGGAACGAAGATAAAAAAACTGCCGTAGGGAGTTCGCGCAATCCCGCTGGCCCCCAAAAAAACGACTTGAATGGGACGCCCACCGCTCAAGCAGTCAACAATGTGGATTCCTCAGAAGTGTGTCTTCTTCATGCCGGCTCCGTCGTTAGACCGGATTGACGGTGAGTGTATTCAAGGGGCGATAGAGTCATTCTGAAGGTCGCCGCGGCGACCGAAGAATCCAGAGGGTGACGGCAGCGTTTAATCAGCCTATTTCGTCTGATTCTTCACTGCACAGTGCGGAGC
>JAJZDO010000781.1 GCA_021805955.1 Acidobacteriota bacterium | reverse complement strand
GCATCCGCGGGAAGCATCCTTCGACACACAGGCCGCAGCTTCATTGGAGGCGGAAGAAGTAGCGCCAGTCCACCCAGCACACGGAGCATCCCCTGCGACGGAAGAGGCCTCGACCGAGGAAGAAGAGTCCGATCACGACGAGCACGTGTTCGATCCTGGCCATGGAAATCTCGAAGAAGAGACCATCGACGAGGAAGAGCCGGAAGGATACGCGGCGCAGAGCCTACAGGAAGAAGCGGAGTATGACGATCTGATTGAAGAGACGCTGGACATGCAGATGGATAGCGGCCTGCTCAGCGAGCTGGTGCGCGATCGGCATATCGAACAGCGGACACGTTTTGCCGGCGAGAATGGGGAGGAAGAATCGGCAGCGGCTGGAACCGAAGAGGACACGTTCGAAGAAGAGAGATTTGGGGCCGAGCTGGGAGAGATCGAACTGGAAGATGCGACGGGGTCGGCGGACGAAGACGCCGAGGGCATTGAGCCCGCCAATGCGGATGCGGCGCGCAACCGTGCGAGCGGGGGCCGCAATGGACGGCGGGGAAGCCGCGGCCAGCAGCGCCATGGAAGTGGACACGGCGGCGATCGCCGCATGCGCCGCGGTACAGCGCAAACCACCAATCTGCCCGCTATTACAGAACTGCTGAAGCCCAATCAGGAAATCCTGGTACAGATTGCGAAGGAGCCGATTGCCCGCAAGGGCGCGCGAATCACCAGTCATATCGCATTGCCGGGACGCTTCCTGGTCTTCATGCCCACGGTGAATCACGTTGGCGTCTCGCGCAAGATCGCCTCCGATGAGGAGCGCCAGCGGCTGAAACATATTTTGTTGAGCGAAAAAGGCGCGGCGTCCGGAGGGTTCATTGTCCGCACGGCGGCTGCCACCGCCAGCGAGGAAGATCTCCGCGCGGACATTCGCTTCCTGCTGACACTGTGGGCGGAGATTCGCCAGCGCACCGAGAACGCCAAGCCGCCGGCCCTGATCTATCACGACCTGAGCCTGGTGGAACGCGTTCTGCGGGACCAGGTGACGGACAATTTTTCCTCTATCTGGGTCGATACGGAAGCGGATTACGAGCGCGTGTTGCGCTTCCTGAATCGCTTCGAACCCGCCCTGGTACGGCGCGTCAAGCTGTACACCAAGGAAACGCCGCTGTTTGAGCAATTCGGGATTCAGGAAGAAATCAACAATGCCCTGCGCTCGAAGGTGTGGCTGAAGTCCGGCGGTTCGATCGTCATCAACCAGACCGAGGCGCTGGTGGCCATCGACATCAACACAGGAAAATACGTAGGCAAAACGGCGCGGCTGGAGGACACCATCCTCAAGACAAATCTGGACGCGATTCCGGAGATTGTCCGTCAGATTCGGCTGCGCGATCTGGGCGGCATCATCGTGATCGACTTCATCGACATGGATGAGCGCAAGAACCGCAATAAGGTGATGCTGGCGCTGGAGGACGCGTTGAAGTCGGATCGCGCTCCGTCCAAGGTCCTCCAGTTCAACGATTTTGGCCTGGTGGCGATTACGCGCAAACGCGTTAAGCAATCGCTGGAGCGCACGCTGTCCGTTCCCTGCTCGGTTTGTACAGGCACGGGTATGGTGAAGGGTCCGCTGACGGTTTGCAACGAGATCTATGTCGAGCTACGCAAGATGCACCGTCAGATTGACCGCGGCGATGTCATGCTCCGCGTCAATCCCGAGGTCGTCAAGCAACTGAAGGCGTCCAATGGACGCTGGCTGAGCGAGATGGAGGAGATGTCCGGCAAAACCGTCATCGTGAAAAGCGATGCCACCCTGCATCCAGAACAGTTCGACATACAGTAGCGGCAGCGGGACGATGGATGCAGTCCGGATCGAGGATTCAGGTTATCGAATAGATTCCAGGCCCGCTCCATCGCCTTTTGGATTTGCGATTGTCGATGAATTTTACGCCTTACCAAAATAGAGAACGAGGATGGAGCATGATGTAATAAAAACGTGGCGGCAGGAGTGTCACAATCACCGCAACATTTTCCCCTTGCATGCGTCTAACCATGCGAAGGACTAGCATCCCCGATACATGCGTCTGAACATCAGGGGGGCCGAACGCATCAAGCATCTTGCGATTCACACTGCGCATCCGAACCTAGCAGAATGCGCGCATAATGCAGAGTACACAGTATCGGGACGAACGATGGAGGGTAACAAACATCATGATAACGGCGAAAAAAGCAATCTGCAAGACGTTACAACATGTGGGTTATGCGGCGCTTGCATGCGGGTTGCCCCTCACGGTTGGCCTGCAGGCACAGAGTTATTCCAGTTCGAAAGTAAGCTACAACTTTCAAAACAATTACCAATACAACGGGCCCAACTCTCAGTACAACGGTCCCTATAGCCAGAGTCAATACCAGCAGCCAGTGACCCCCCCGCGCTATAAGGGAGAAGGCTGGGGCAAACATTTTGTGTTCGAAGGCGGCGGCGGCGTGACCGCACCCGCGGCCGGGACGCAAAAATTTGCGAACACGGGATTCAATGTTCTGCTCGGCGGCGGGTTTAGGTTCAACGATCGTCTCAGTTTTTTGGCTGAATGGAATTTCAATCGCATGGGGGTTCCCACGGACCTCGCCCTAGCCACAGCCAAGGTTCCCGGAGGGAACGAGCATATCTGGACAGCCATGTTCAATCCAAAATTCGACTATATTCGCGGCAACAGGCTGGATGGATACGTGATCGGCGGTGGCGGGTTTTCACGCCAGCTCACTACGTTCACAGCGCCGGTCCTCGTGCCGTGCGGCTATGGCTATGGGTATGGCTATGGGTATGGCTATGGGTACGGCGGGGCGTGCGCAGGAAGCGTCAATGTGTCCCACGAGTCCAGCAATCAGGGGATGTACGATTTCGGAACCGGCGTGGAATTCCGCTTCTCGCCCTATGGCCGCTTTAAGCTTTTTGTAGAAGGTCGATACGAGAAGTTTTACACGCCCAAGAGCAATCTCCCGCCCGGGTACAACGCAACGCTTGTCCCCGTAACGATCGTTGAACCTAAACCCGCCG
>JAJZDO010000886.1 GCA_021805955.1 Acidobacteriota bacterium | reverse complement strand
GGCGTTGATAGCGGCTTGCCGGTCTACCCTTCAACGAACAGGCGCTGGAGCATGATTTTGGCCGCTTGACGAAGTTTCTGCTCGGCGCTAACCACGATTATTTTCTCTACCGGGATTTTCAATCGCGCAATGTGATGTTGCGCGGCGGGGAGCCGTTTTTCCTGGACTACCAGGGCGGCCGCAAAGGCGCGCTGCAATACGACATCGCGTCTCTGCTCTACGATGGCAAGGCCGATCTGCCGCCCGAGCTGCGCCAGGAATTGCTCGACTACTATCTCGACTGCCTCGCCGGTTGTATCGAGTTGGACCGCGAAGCGTTCATGGAGCACTACTACGCGTATGTGTACGTCCGTATCCTGCAGGCGCTGGGGGCGTATGGTTTTCGAGGCTTTTACGAGCGCAAGGCCCATTTTCTGCAGAGCGTGCCGTACGCGCTGAAGAATTTGCGCTGGCTGGCGGATCACGTCAAGCTGCCCATTGCCCTGCCGGCGCTGATGGATGCCTTCCAGGGCATGTCGCAATCGGAGAAACTGCTAAGTCTCGCTTCTCCCGCAGCGGGGTTGACGGTGCGTATTTTCAGTTTCTCGTTCCATCGAGAAATGCCCACCGATGAGTCTGGGAACGGCGGCGGATTTGTCTTCGATGCCCGCAGTCTGCCGAATCCTGGACGTGAAGAACAATTCCGGCTGTTGACCGGCAAGGACGCGGCGGTGATCGACTACCTGAATCAGCAAGAGAGCGTGCATCAGTTCCTTGCAAGTGCGCTGTCGCTGGTGGATGCAAGCGTGAGCCGCTATCAACGCCGCGGTTTTAACAGTCTGATGGTGTCGTTCGGCTGCACCGGAGGCCAGCACCGCTCGGTGTATCTGGCGGAGCAGTTGGCGAAGCATTTGCGTGGCAACAGCGGGGTGGAAGTGACAGTTCGGCATGTCGAGTTGGAAAAGATGGGCCGATGAAGGCGATGATTCTGGCCGCTGGCCTGGGTACGCGTCTGCGGCCGCTGACAGATGACCGCCCGAAGGCGCTGGTAGAAGTTGGCGGCCGCACGCTGTTGGAGATTGCCCTTACGCGGTTGCGCGCCTTTGGCATTCGCGAGGTGATCGTCAACACGCATCATTACGCAGACATGATTCTCAAGTGCCTGGAAGCCAACGACAACTTCGGCATGAACATTGAAATTTCTCGCGAGGAGATCCTGCTGGACACCGGCGGCGGCCTGAAAAAGGCCGCCCATTTCTTTCTTGAAGACAGTGTGGACTCGCAGGAGCCTTTTATCTTGCACAACGTCGATGTCATCAGCACCATCGACCTGCGGCGCATGATGCGATTTCATACAGAACAGGATGCTCTCGCCACGCTGGCGGTACAGGACCGGGAGACTTCGCGCTATCTGCTCTTCGACGAGCATGGCAAGCTCTGCGGTCGTCGAGCTGGGCGCGACGGAAGCGCTGAAATGGTGCGTTCTGCCCGACAAGCGCAGGCTCTGGCTTTTTCCGGCATCCACGTCGTTTCGCCTCATCTGCTTACGAAGATGGAAGAGGAAGGCGCTTTTTCCATCATTGCCGCCTATATGCGTCTCGCAGCCCAGGGAGAAAAGATCGTCGCCTTCCGTGCGGATGAATACTACTGGCGCGATCTGGGCCGACCAGAGAATGTACTGCAAGCCGCCCGGGATATGGAGAGTGGGAAATACTCGGCAACTTGACGGAGCACCAAAGGGATTCTCCGGCCAAACCGCTCTCCGTCACGCAGCGCTGAAGCAGCGGCAATTCCATGGATTATAGCCGATTTACAGATACTGTAGTTAAAAATGAGATGAGTCATTCTGAGCGAAGCGAAGAATCCAGAGGGTTACGGCGGCAATGACCAGGCGCATATCGTCTGGATTCTTCACTCCGCTGCGCTCCGTTCAGAATGACTCCCTTTCACAAATAACTACACCTACTGTCAATCCGCTCTAGCCTGCGATAGGCATGGACTCGGTCACAAACCAGGCGGAGCTTATCTTCCAAGTTGCCAGAGGCTGTTTTAAACGAATCAGCGTCGATGGTGAGGGGCGCGCCTAGAACAACGAGAGGTGCTCCGTACTCGGGAGTGCGGATCGCCTGCTCAATCGAAAGACCGCCCACGGCCTGCACGGGTACCCGGACAGCCGCGACGATCTCTCGCAATTGATCGAGTGGACTGGGGTATGGCTTTCCCGCCGCCGCGAGGCCGCGACGCTCATCGTAGCCAATATGGTGAATCACGAAATCGCAGCCGAAATCCTCCAGCCGCTTTGCCGCTGCTATCATGTCCTCCGCACCGAGGTTGTCTCCCATGACCTTTACGCCAAAATCCTTTCCGGCCTGCACGACCATTTTGATGGTCTCCGGATGGGCACGCTCCATCACCACGACGTGAGTTGCCCCGGCGTTTGCCATTAGTTGGGCCTCGAGCCAGCCGCCGTCCATGGTTTTCAGGTCGGCGACGATGGGAACCTCGGGAAACTCGGCGCGCAGGGCACGAACGCCGTTCATTCCTTCGGCGATGATGAGGGGCGTGCCCGCCTCCAACCAGTCGACCCCGGAACGAATAGCGAGGTGTGCGGTTTCGAGTGCTTCGGGGATGGATGTGAGGTCTAGGGAAATTTGTACGATGGTCTTCATAATGAATTTATCCGGTGATCAACTCCGCATTGGCTACAAAGCCCGATGAGCACTCCTTGCGATGAGGATTCCAATATTAATCCCGGAAGTGGCGGTCTATTTTGGCTTGAAGAAAATCGACTGATTCCCGCAGTTCGTCCATCCCGCCCAGACCGTCTTCGATGGAAATCCAGGAGCGAAAGCCAACCGAGTTGAGCGTCGAGAAGATCGTATCGTAATCATTCATCCCTTTCCCTATTACGCCGTGGGATAGGCGACTGGCGTAGCCGACAGAGTCTTCCTCCTTGCGTAGGTCTTCGATCGTGCCACTTTTCAGATATCGATCGCTCGCATGCATCGTGACGACGCGGTGCTTGACGCGTTCGAGCAGCGCCAGCGGATCCTCGCCCGCCT
>JAJZDO010000764.1 GCA_021805955.1 Acidobacteriota bacterium | reverse complement strand
CTCCATCACCGGCACCATGCGGGCGATTTCCAGCATGCGCGCAACCACGCGCGCCGTCACATTGCCGCCGTAGCGCGCCACGAGATCCCGCACCAATGGGTGACCTGCCACCAATTGCCTGGCCAGTGCGCCGGTTTCAACCACACGACCGTCCAGTCTGGGAGATTTGCACCAGGAATAGGCCCCGGCCTTGCCGGGTTGCGGCAGGGTATGACCTGCGGCAGGCGCAAGTGCGGCTTCGCCCTCCATCCAGCTATGCGAAACATCTTCGCGTATCGCCGAAATATCCAGCGGACACAGTTTGCCGTTTTCCCATGATCCTGAAGGGAGCAAGTTGTCGTCACCTTCAGGATATGCGCCATAACTCATGAAACGATCACTGGCCCGTCCCTGTTCATGCAACTTCAGGTCATACGCCATCGCAAGGAAACGCGGAAAGTCGGCCGATCTCGCAAGCCTGTCCATCCATGCCAGAAGGACGGACTCGGAATCCAGATTTGCCACCGTTTCCAGTTTGTCCCCAAACAATGTCCGCTCCAGAAATGAGCGAAATTCCGCCAGCAATATTGTCAGCCGGATTTGCTCTCCCTGTTCCAGCGGACGGGACGAACCGCCCGGTTGCAACGACAGGGTGTGCGGCCATTTCCCCGCGAGATAGCCCATCAGATGCAAGAATTTCGCCCGTGCGGGCAACACGGCAGCCATGGCGCTACCGCTGACGGCTTTGAAACGCGCTTGAGCCTCGTCAAACCATGGGCGTCCCTGATAAAAAGAGCGCGCAAAATCCGGCATGAAGAACAGGTAAAAATGGCTCAAATGATCAGCCAGATTCTCTGCGGCAAGCGTCAGGTTAGCCACCAGTTGGCCATTTTCAGGCGGCTGCAAACCCATCGCATGAGCCAGTGCCTGGGCCGATGCTGCCGACTGTGCCACTGAGCAGATACCACAAATACGCGGCACATACACCAGCGCATCCAGCGGATGCTTTTCCTTGAGGATCTGCTCAAAACCGCGATACATGGGTGAATTCACATAAGCCGCCTGCACCCGTCCATCGACGACATCCAGCATGACTTCGAGGTCACCTTCCACCCGATTGAACGGACCGACCACCATACGTTTCATTTTGGCCGCATCCTTTTTACGGCGGGAACCACAACCTGATGATCGGCCACCGCATTTTCCTTGACACGTTTTGGCGTAGCCGATTTGGACAGCGAAGCAAGTACCACGAACCATGCCTTCGGCATGTCGATGGGCAAACCAATGGGGATACCGCCAAGCTTCGGTGTTTCAGCGAACAAATGTCCCGGCTCTTCAAAACCTGGTTCCGTACACGCAATGCAGGCATAGCCACCGCGAACACAGGAACCTTCGCCATTCCACAGACGTATGTTGCAGTCGGCATGCGCCTGCGTGCCCTTGCAACCGAGATTTTCCATCAAACAGCCAAGATCGGACGGCCTGTGCGCACTGGCTTTGAATTCGTAGAACTCATTGCGGGTGCACCCATGATGCACCAGATGATCCGCATACATACGCGGGCGCTGAAAAATATCGAGGCACTGCCCATTCAATCCACCTGAGGCTAACGCGGCCAGCGTTTCAATGACCCAGTTGGGATGCGTTGGACAACCGGCAATATTGACGACGGGCAAGCCGCTGCTGTCCCGATGATCCCACCCCAGCAAACCGCCAGGAGAGTCGCCCTCGAATTGCAGGCCACAGGCATCCGAAGGATTACACCCTGCGGCGGTGACCCCGCCGAAAGCCGCACAACTCCCCACTGCCACGGTATGGCGCGCAATGCCTGCGAGCCGCCTGATTATCGACATCATGGAATCACCGCCGGTTGTCCGGTGAAAGCCGCCGCTGCCGTGCGGACCACGCAAAACCGCGCCTTCCAGACAGAGGATGTCAAGAGGCGTCGCGCCGCTCATGCAGTCATCGATGATGCTACGTGCCTCTGTCGCGCTCCCTTCCGACAGTGAAGGATGCCACAGCAAGCGAATGCCAAATCCCGCCAATGTATCGAACAGATTGCTGCAATCGGCGTTCAACAGCGACAGGGTACAGCCGCCACAACCGCCAGACTGTAGCCAAAGCAAATTGAGCGGCTCACGATGGGTGACGTTATTCAGTTTTCTTCTCCAGTCCATAGCGGGATAACTTGCTGCGCAAGCCCACACGCGACAGCCCCAGTTCGGCCGCAGCACTGGTCTTGTTCCAGCGCAAGCGGATCAACGTTTCGCGCAGCACACGCGCTTCCAGCAACTCCATGCGCTCCTTGAGACTGCCATTCATTCCGGAAAGCACCTGCATGTCCATTGCCTCCTCTTCCGGTGCCGCGCGCAACACCTTTGCAGAAAGCAGATGTGAACCGATGTGGGAATCATCGTTCAGCATCAGGGCACGAATGATCTCATTTTGCAATTCGCGCACATTGCCCGGCCAGTGGTAGCGCCCAAGACAATCCAGCGACTCGGGAGAAAACCCCGCTACATCCTTACCCATGCTTTTCGCGGCAATGTTGAGCAAATCGTAAGCAATCAGCGGAATATCCATCTTGCGCTCTCGCAACGGCGGAACCGGTAATACAAACTGGGTCAACCGATAGTAGAGATCGGCGCGGAAGCGACCGCGCCGCACTTCTTCTTCGAGATCGCGATTCGTTGCGGAAAGTACACGCACATTCACCTTGCGCGAGCGCGAACTTCCGACCGAACGAATCTCTCCTTCCTGCAGCACACGCAATAGTTTGACCTGAAATGCCGGCGATGTATCACCGATCTCATCCAGAAAAATTGTGCCGCCATCGGCCTGCTCGAACAAGCCGATGCGATCTTCGAAGGCACCGGTAAAACTTCCGCGCTTGTGACCGAACAGTTCGGATTCAAGCAATTGATCGGACATGGCGCCGCAATTTTCAATGACGAATGCCCGCCCTGAACGCGGGCTGGAATAATGGATGGCACGTCCGATCAACTCCTTTCCGGTACCGGATTCCCCCGCAATATGCACTGAAACGTCACAACCGGCAACGCT
>JAJZDO010000112.1 GCA_021805955.1 Acidobacteriota bacterium | reverse complement strand
GAATCGGGACTTGCTCCGATAAGGACTGGGGCTTCTTCTTGTTTCTTTTTTTGGCCTTCGGATTCAGGAGCTGGATCTGGGGCGGCAAAACTTCAATCCAGTGGTCGCTGACATTGACCACGGAGTAGCTCAATGTCATCACATCGTCGTGCTGGGTAAAGTTCCCCAACGCAACCTGGAAGGAACCCGGCGTCATCTTGTCCGGGTAGACCTGCTTTTTCAGGTCCTCTCCAGAGATGTACATGGGAGCTGCCATGTCCGTTTGGCGATCGAGCGCGGCTTCGACCGGGGTGGCGCCACGCACAGAAAAGCCGGGACCGGACATCGGACTGTCCGCGGCAATTGCAGGCGTCCCGCCCGCATACACAGTCACGCCATCGCCCACGACCGTCCCGGACATATCGTTCCCTGCGGGGGCTGGAGCGTTCGCGGCATCGGTATTGATTCGCATCATCGGTTGCGGATTGCTGTAGTCCACGACATAGTCCACCGGAAGGGAAGAACCGGCGTCTCCGGAAGACTCCAATGTGAGACTCAAGGTGCGCCCGGAGGCCAGGGCAACCAGCAGGTTCGAGTTTGCGGACTCGTGCGTTGTCGGCTTGACAAAGACAAGCCGGGGCTCGTCCTTGCTGTGTTCCGCTGCGAACAACGTCGGGGCCCCAACCGCGATCGATGTTACGGTCTCTGGAAGATGAATGGTCGTTGTGTAGAGCGGTTGCAAATGGACGGTATACACAAGTTTGGAGTTGACCGTCTCACTGTCGATATTGGGTGTGACCTTGATCGGCGTGGATGCCGGGCGCTGCGCCATGAGCGTGGCAGGAAAGATGGAGGAAAACAAAAGGACCTTGGCGATGACTCGATTCATGGTGTCGTCTTTCTGTTGTCTGGATTTACGGTGCTTGCTTGGTGATTTACAGTGCTTGCTTCGTGCCGCGCGAGGTCGCGAAAATACAGTGCCCGCACAGACGAAACATATTGAAATACTTCCGCATTGCTGTAGCGCAGTCCCCGGCGCAGGATGGGATGGTTCCCGCAGTAGTAGGCGGCAACCGCCAGGCGAAGGTCGCCGTGGAATGTCTGAATCAGATCGGCCAGATACCGCGTGCCCGCGCCGATGTTCTCCACGATGGAAAACGGGTGCTGCACCCCATATTGCCGGGCGGTAGCGGGCATCAGCTGCATAAGTCCGTGCGCCCCTTTTTTAGAAACCGCGTCCGGGTCCCAGCCTGACTCCTGTTCGATCACCGCGTGGACGAGCGAGCGCGGCACACCGTAGTGGTCCGCGTATGCATTGGCGTAATAGACGGCCTCCGGCGATTCGCTCCCGTGAACAGGGCCCGCCCATCCCATGCCCGTGAAACATGTCGAGAGGAGGAGGACGATTGGGAGGAAAAGGGCCCTCATGCGACAACCTCGGCGTCCGCTTCCATCGACCGTTCGTCCACAAAGACGGGAAGTGCTTCCGTAGGCACGTCGGAACCGAGTCCCAGGTCCATCTGCGGGTCCGTCAGGATGGCCGCGTATTGCCGGATGCTGTCCCTTGTTTGACTGCTTGGCGGCAGGAAAAACATCTTGTCTTCTTCCGGGAGGGTCCCGACATCCTGCCCCTTCGATATTTCATCGAGAAAGGCGGGCGCCTCTTCGGCGGGCCCATCG
Organism: Acidobacteriota bacterium; assembly: GCA_021805955.1. The sequence goes on along the minus strand of JAJZDO010000112.1, from coordinate 1,390 downwards.
AGACGCAATGCCTGCTCCGCCTGTAGGTCCGTCATCGCAGCCGCGTATTTCTTCGCGTCGTCCACGATGTTCCGGAACATGCCCTCTTTCTTGACCAGCTGCGCGCGGTCGTTCTTGGTCTTCACCAGCAGCGGCAGGAACAACATTTTGTGTTCCGCCTGGATCTCCGTTTGTCCCATCAATTCAAGCGCCAACGCGACGCTATTCATTTCGGAAATCGATGGGGGTTTTTCAAGCGACTCTCTTCTCAAGGCAATGGCCAGGCCGGCGATAAAGCGATGCATGGCGGGATTCGAGTGCGGAGTTTTTCGCGCGACGATTTCGGCTTCCCTTGCCGCGGTTGGATGTTCCACCATCATGTACAGGCAGCGGCGGCGAAGCGCGAACCCAAGCTCGCGTTCCGCGTTCGAGGTTATAACAACAAATGGAACGGTCTTCGCTTGCACGACGCCCAGGCGCGGGATGGAGTGTTGCCACACGGAAAGCATTTCCAACAGAAACGCTTCAAACGCGTAATCGACCTTGTCGATTTCATCGATCAAAAGCACGCAGCGGGTCTCGGATTCGAGCGCTTCCAGCAGTGGACCGGCATTGAAAAACTTCCGCGATCTCGTCTCGACCGCGAGCTCGTCGAAAGACCGCAGCTTTCCCGATCTCGACTCGCGATCGACAAAGAGGTCCTGCAAAGCGCGGTCGAAGTCTCCAATGGCCTGCTTGTCGCTGATTCCCTGGTAGCATTGCAGCCGAATGAACGGCATGTTGCCGGCCTTGGCAACGGAGAGCGCCAATTCCGTCTTGCCGGCGCCCGCCGGGCCTTCGATCAAGAGAGACTGGTTTTCCCTGGCCGCGAAAAAGACGGCGGCGGCGGTGGCCTCGTCGGTGATATACCCGACATCCGTCAAGGCCCGGTGGGTTTCAGGAATGGAGTCGAAGATGGGCATAGCGTTTGTGCTCTCAACTATAGCACAACACTATACCTTCTATACGCCGTATGCTAGGAAGACGAAGAAGGGCTCCCGTTTTTCTCCCGGTCGAGCTTTTCATAAATGGCTTCGCGGACCCAGGCCGTCCGCGGAATCAGACTTCGCCGGCGCGCCACCGAAGCGTCCACCTCCTTGACAGTGGACTTTGGCAGGTAGACAAGGATTCCAAACAGTTCGGGAGCGGATTTCCGTTTGCCCATGGGACGGCCTCTTCCAGTTAAATATATAAATGATATCGTACTAAAGCAATAACATATCACTGTGATATATACTAGGGCCGTTGCGCTGTGTAGGGAGGTCGAAACGTATGGACCAGCGGATGCAAGAGAGTACTGGGAGCGGAAACGAGAGGGCCTGGTTGTTGAAATTCAATCTCTTGAGACGAAGGTCCAAGAGAAGCCGGTCAG
>JAJZDO010000106.1 GCA_021805955.1 Acidobacteriota bacterium | reverse complement strand
TCTGTCTCAAATTGAACCCAGCAAAAAAAATTATTCTGCACTTCCATGGCGACATCCACGCCATGACTTCCGCCCACCTGTTCCACGGCATCTGTATTGCCAAAACACAGTATTCCCTCTCCGACGATCCGAAACTTTTGAGAGCGCCGACTGGCTGGAGGCTGCGCATTGCCGATGTTTCACTCTCCGCAGGCGCAGGTTTTGTGGTGATGATTGCAGAAAATACGATGCTGATGCCGGGCCTGACAAAAATTCCGCGAGCGGTGGAGATTGACGTGAATGAGTGGGATGAAATTATTGGGATCTGAAGCCTTTTTCTCGCGAATTCGAGTACAGATCACGATAGTTGCCTTAGCAACTACTTTGCGCATTTTTGGCCATTATGGTTGCTAAGGCAACTATTCCTTTTTGCCTCTTATTTGGTGCAATTTCACGCTTCAACGACTCAGTCGAAAGCGCCCGCGGATTTCGTATTGAGAGCCCGCCGGTCGAGTGAAACTTTCGTAGAGAAGAAATTCCTCCGCGACAAAGCGGCTGAACGTAGGCTGATGACGGATTTTGGCTTTCAATGTTTCCAGCCCTTTTGTTTGGCGCCTGCCCTTGCTGCGTGCCAGAGTAATGTGCGGACGAAACGGATGGTCCTCCGGAATGAATCCACAGAAAGACGTGGTGGCCGTGACATGGCGATGAAGCGCGAGCAGTTCAGGCGTGACGGCAACGCCGGCGAAGAAGATTCCTGCGCGATCGAAGAAACCCATCGCATCCAGTTGGATCGAAACAGGCGATGAGTGCAGTTCGCGCAGTCGAGCGACGACACATTCATATTGGGCCTGATTGGCGTTGCCCAGAAACTGTAGTGTGATGTGCCACGATTCTGGAGTGGACCAGCGCAATCCATCTCCGTCCACTCTATGCCGCACAGAAATCCTCTCAAGTTCGTCGATCACCCGGCCAGCAAGTGGAATCCCAACAAAAAGGCGCATACCGAGACAAGTGTAAGACGCGCTTGCCGCTTGCGTCGCAATTTCAGGTGGAAACGCCGTTCATGCGCCGACGCTGCGCCATGTTGCTTTGTAATCTTTTTGTCAGCGCATTGTGCATCGTGTCAGGGAGCAGGAGAATGATCTTAAGGCTGTCGTCCGCGGTTCCACTGTGCCCGTGTTTTTATTTTCCATAGACGGCCTCACCGGTCTATCGCGAATGCCCGCCGGCAATACCTGTCCCCCGAAGGGTAACCATGAACGCAGCGCAATCAGAAATATCCGTCACGCATCCCAAAGGCACGCAGGCGCGTGTTCTTTTCTCCTCCGTCTTCGGGCCGTATGCGCAGGATGATGCATTTGGCAGCCGTAGCATCAATCCCATGGAGCTGTATCACAACCAGGTGACGCGGATGCAGGGGTCTTTCTCCCTGCGTATGTTCCACCGCTCCTGGGGCATTATGATGATCCAAAAAAACATCTCTGCGCCTTCCACGGTCCTCGATTTTCCTACCCGTGAAGGGTTCGCCAAGGAACTGAAAGCACATCGCTACGATATCGTCGGCATTTCCTCCATCATCGTAAACGTAGGCAAAGTAGCGGAGATGTGCAGGATGGTGCGAGCGATCTCGCCGGAGTCCGTGATTGTAGTTGGCGGTCACGTCGCCGCAATTCCGGACATCGAAGAAAGGATCGACGCCGACCACATCGTCCGCGGCGACGGCATCGCCTGGATGCGCGCCTACCTGGGCGAAGATACCAGCGCGCCCATCCGCCACCCGCACATCGTCTCCGGTTTCGACGTGCGCACCATGGGGATCAAAGCGCCTGAGTCGGCGAGCAGCACGGCGGCCACAATCATCCCTTCAGTAGGTTGTCCCCTGGGCTGCAATTTTTGTACGACCTCGGCCTTCTTCGGGGGGAAAGGAAAGTTCCTCAACTTTTACAACACCGGCAAAGAGCTCTTCGATGTAATGTGCGAGATGGAGCGGTCGATGAAGGTTCGATCGTTCTTTATGATGGACGAGAATTTTCTGCTCCACCGCAAGCGCGCCATGGAACTGCTGGATCTGATGAAAGCCGAAGGCAAAGCCTGGGCCATGTACGTGTTTTCGTCGGCGAATGCCATCAGCAAGTACACGATGAAAGAGCTGGTCGAGCTGGGGATTTCCTGGATCTGGATGGGGCTGGAATCGCCGCTCGCCGGCTATGCCAAACTGCAGGGCCACGACACGCGAACGCTGACCCATGAGCTGCGCCAGCACGGCATCAAGCTGCTGGGCTCTTCCATTATCGGTTTAGAACACCACACGCCCGCCAATATCGAACAAGAGATCGAGCATGCCATCGCGCATGAGACGGACTTCCACCAGTTCATGCTGTACACGCCGGTGCCCGGCACCCCGCTTTACAAAGAGATGAAGGAAAAAGATCTGCTGCTGGATGTCAACCTCGCGGACATTCACGGGCAACACAAGTTCAACTTCCAGCACGCCGCCATTTCGCGCGACGAGTCGAACCGATTTCTGAATCTGGCTTTTCTGCGCGACTTCCAGCGCAATGGACCCAGCCTCTACCGAATTTGCCGGACCACCCTGGATGGTTGGCAGCGTTACAAGAACGACGCCGATCCGCGTATTCGCAAGCGGTTCGAGTGGGAGGTCCGCTCCATCCAGACGGCGTACAGCGGGTTATTGTGGGCGATGGAGCGACAGCTCCAGCGCAGCAACGCAACGGTCAGTCAGCAGATTCGCGCATTGCGACTGGACATCGCCTCTGAGTTTGGCGCTCTGACCCGCGCGATCACGTGGATCGTCGGACCGATAGCTCTGTGGACCAGCCGTCGCGAACAAAAGCGTATGAACCAGGGCAAGACCTACGAGCCGAAGACCATCGTCGAGCACCGCAATTGGAAGCATGCCTGACAAACGTCCGTAGCCGACTGCCCTAACAGATATCGCTCCGCTTTTCGGAAATCGATCGGACCGCAGTTGCTGAGTCTCGCCACGATGCTCGGAGACGACGCAACGATCACCAACTTGCGGCGGCAAGCTTCTCAGTCCAATGCAT
>JAJZDO010000049.1 GCA_021805955.1 Acidobacteriota bacterium | reverse complement strand
GGAAGACTCCGGCGATTCTTGACATCCCGGTTTGACCGACCTGAATGGTGAAGTTACCCGTTAATCCCTGCGACGCATTCACTGCGCGTACGTTGGTGTTGCCGGTGCTGCCGCAACCCAGCAGAGCGAGAGATGCACATAGGGAGAGAATTCCGCAGAAACCGCGCCACTTCGAGTACATATCGATCCACTCCTTGGGGAAGGCCTAAAATTTCATCGCCCGTTGCAATTGTCACGCAGGTCGCTGGCTCATATATGGAGGCTGCCGTCGCCTGGCGAACCACGCTCTTCCCCCGGCGGGCGGCCCAGGGGAGTTTGTTTCGGCGTTGCTGTATCGAATAGATGCCGGTCACACTAACGAGTTTGCCGGTTCCGGCCAACTTTTTCAATCCGATAATCACAGATGTCTACAGCCTGTCACTCTATTGCATCCCCGAGTGGATTACTAAAGTGAGTCAGGAATGCCAGTATGATCCGCAAATCGTATCGAGGCAAGCCCCTGATGCCGTTCTCGGCCGGGTTGGCCGAAGAAATTCCACCGAAAACTCCAGAAGGCTCGCTGACTCCGCGGAGTCCATAATTGCGGACGTCACCGGGATGTCAAGAATCGCCGGAGTCTTCCATCCCCGCGCAACGCTACTTGTTCGGCTAAGTCTGCTGCCTGGTCAACTACATCGCTGGTTTCATGCGCCGGCGTGTATTTGGCGCGCTCGATCATTTGCGCGAAACCGGTCTCTTTGACGACAATGGAGACGCTCCGGTGGCGATTGGAGTTTTCGGCGAATGCACGAAAAATAGCGTAAGTTCGTATACTGGCGCGCACAAGCCGTTCGAGACAAGCTCAGGAGGCATTTTCGAAAGTGAAGGAGTTGAAGAATTGCCCAAGAACCTAACTCACCTGGCTCATATCTCTCGAAGAGATTTCATCCGCGACTGCGCTGCCGCCGCAGCCACTCTGACGTCCGTTCCGATTCTTGGGGGCTGGGGCACGAACAGCAACTCGATCGCCGCACCCAGTGGGCCTGCGCGCCGCGCGCTCTCTTTGGATCGAGATTGGCTTTTCGGGGGGAAGCTCGATGCCGCAGCCTTGGAGCCGGGGTTCAATGACGGCCCATTTCCCCGCGTCGCGTTGCCGCATTGCGTAACTCCGCTTTCGTGGCAAAATTGGGACCCAGCGAGTTGGCAGGATGTCTGGCTCTATCGCCGTCATTTTGCGGTGCCTGCTGGATTCCGCGGGCAGCGGGTCTTTCTGCATTTCGATAGGATCATGGCTGCTGCGAATCCCGTAGTGAACGGCCACACTCTACCGCGGCACCTGGGTGGCTTTCTTCCGTTTGAGAGGGAGATCACCAGCCTGATAGAAGAAAGAAACGTACTGGCCGTCACGGTGGATTCGCGCTGGCAAGGCATTCCGCCGGCCGGTTCTCCCAGTGGCCCTGTTTCCGTCGATTACATGCTGCCCGGAGGCATGAATGGCGCTGTTGAGCTTCGCATTGTCCCCCAGGTATTCATCAGCGATGTCTTTGCCAAACCCGTGAATGTGCTCGCTTCCGACCGGCGACTGGAAGTTACATGCACAATCGATGTGGGTGTGCCTTTGCCACGTCCCAGTCGCCTGGCGGCAAGCCTCCGGGATGGTGCGCGAGTGGTTGCCACCGCATCGAAGAGCGTGGGGCTGGAAAAGGCCGGAGAAAGAGAAGTGTCGCTGAGTTTGGGCGACCTGGGAAACATCCAGCTGTGGGATGTGTCCGCCCCCCATCTTTATTCCCTCGTCGTTGCGTTATTCGCAGACGACAAGCCGGTGCATGACTACCGGATACGGGTCGGATTTCGCGATGCGCGGTTTGAAGTCGACGGATTTTTCCTCAATGGCCATCGATTCCGGATATTCGGATTGAATCGGCATGAACTCTATCCTTATGTCGGTTTTGCCGCGCCTCCGCGGCTATTGCGCAGGGACGCCCAGATTCTTCGCCACGAATTCAATTGCAATATGGTCCGGTGTTCCCACTATCCGCAATCCGAGGCGTTTCTCGATGCATGTGACGAACTGGGAATGATGGTTTGGGAGGAACCTCCGGGTTGGCAATACATTGGCGATGAAGCCTGGCAAGATCTGACCGTCAGCGATGTCAAAGCAATGGTGCGTCGGGACCGAAACCATCCTGCAATCGTCATCTGGGGGGTCAGGATTAACGAATCTCGCAACGATCCAGCGTTGTATGAACGCACGCGAAACGCAGCGAACGCACTCGATGGCTCGCGGCCCACGTCCGGGACCATGACTCCTTCTTCGTTGAAGAACTGGCGCGAGGAGTGGCGCCAGGATGTGTTTGCGTTCGATGATTATCATGCAGCCCCGGATGGCAGTGTGGGGATACGCGAGCCGCTGCCGGGAGTGCCATATTTCATCACGGAAACAGTGGGTCAATTCAATTACGAGCGCGGCCGTGGTTTCGATAGCGTATATCGCCGGGCTGGAGATCTGAAGCTCCAGCAAGACCAAGCGCTTTTCCATGCCCAGGCGCATGACAGAGGCGCGGATTATCCACGGATTGGAGGGGTGATCGCATGGTGTGCATTTGATTACGCCAGCCTGCTTCACTCCTATGACGGAGTGAAATGTCCAGGAGTGGCCGATGTTTTCCGCATTCCGAAACTGGGCGCATCGTTCTATCGCGCGCAAATCGATCCAAAAATCCGACCAGTCATTGAGCCGAGTTTTTACTGGGACTTCGGTCCCCATTCACCATCCGGGCCGGGTGAACGGGTCGCTATCTTCTCAAATTGCGAGCGGCTGGAATTGTCGATCGATGGCCACAAGCATGCGGCTCTCCGTCCCGATCGGACTGGATTTCCTCATCTAAAATATCCGCCATTTTTCGCCAATCTCATCGTGGACGGTTCCAGCAAGCCGGAGCTTCGAATCGACGGATATGTGGGTGACAACCTCGTGGTATCGCGCTCGTTCTCGTCTGACAGGACTACAGATCGCCTCTGGTTACAGGCAGACGACAAGGAACTGGTGGGAAACGGATCGGACGCAACAA
>JAJZDO010000733.1 GCA_021805955.1 Acidobacteriota bacterium | reverse complement strand
CGCCAGTAGTGATGGATCGGGAGTGGCAGCAAAGCTCTTGAGTCGCTGATCGGTCGGCTGCGCTGCCGCGACGTTTGGCCCCAGGGTCAGCGATACGCGATGAAACAGTTTCTGGTAATCCGACACGTGCCGCTGCAGTAAGGAGGAGTAACTCTGCTGGAGCGCGGCATCGAGTTGTCGGCCGGCGCGTTCGTTGACCAGAGCTTGCGGCGTATCGGGTTTCTGGTCAAATCCGCGATATCCGGTCGCTGCGGTCAGTACGATCGTGCAAGCCGTCGCGTCGTGAATGAAAAGTTTGCTTCCGTCCGCGGATAGGCTGCCGCCGTCAACATTCGCTTGCAGCGTGGCGGCGTAGTACATGCCTTCACCCGGGACATCGGAAAATACCGCCGGATCCTCGCTGTCCGGATGACCGGCCCCAGCAACATGGCGTGCGGCTTTGCCCGTCAGCAGCAAACGGTTGCCGCCTTCAGCCCGGATCGAATTCACCAGCGCGCCGTCCATCCACACCATGACATTCAACTGGCCGGGTTGGCTGGCAGAGATGCGCAGCACAATTGCCTGATCGCGAGCGGAGGAAAATGCCGCGCGTTCAAACTCGACATCGCCCACTTTGTAGTTTGTTGTCGCCACGGCGGATGCAAGATCCAGTTCGCGGCGGTACTCCGTCACCGTGCCCGGGTGGGTGCAATCCACGTGCAGATTCCCGATCGGTTGATAGGCCTCGGCAAACAGGCCTTGCATCTTTTGGCATAGATGATCGGCCTGATGATAATCCTTCTCTTCCAGCACCGCGTGACGGATTGCGGGCAGATAGTGTCTCGCGTCCAGATTGTTGCCATCGACAGGAAGGCCCGACCAGAGCGTGTCTTCATTCAACTGCAGTGTCTCTTTCGCAGGATCGGTGGGAACCGGGCCGGCTGAGTGATCGGCCTTCGGGTCCTTGGGATCGATGGGGTGGGCTGCGCCTCCGCCATAGACCATGGCTCCCAGACGTCCGTTGCCGATGGGCAGAGCGTCCACCCACTGCGAGGCAGGACTGGTGTACCAGAGCTTCAGGTCGGCGTGCTCAACGGCGGAGGGCTGAGCGAATCCAAAGCGCCGGGCCAGCGATAGAGTTCCGGCAGCCGTGGAAGCAGTGACGAGGAAGCGCCGGCGCGTGAATTTACTCATTGGGATTGTCCGTGTCGCGAGGCAAGGGAACCGGCAAACATGAAATTCTTACACCACGGAATTGTATCGGATGCGGACAGCGCGTCGCGTTGCACGCGCAAAAAGAGAGCGCTTTGCGTTGATGGCGGCGAAGATGTTCGTCTGGCTGCGGCGCAACGATTTCAAGAAGAGTGCGAATCCAGCCCGATTGACGGTTCGATCGCGAGATAGATTCCGGTTACTTCTGCACGAAGAACTCCGTCATCGAAGGCGCCGTGGCTGCGGCGCCGGGGGGATTCGACAGTCCGAGCAACTCCATCTCCGTGCGCAACATGCTCTGATGCTGATAGACCGTGCCGGATGTTTGCGTGTAGCCCACAGCGACATCAGGTCCCCAGAGAACGCAAGCGACATGACCCCCGCCGTAAGTGGTATCGCTGGTTGCCGCTTCATCGAAGTCCACGATCAGAACGCCGTCCCCGCCCGGTTCGAATGCCGAGTAGGTGGACAAGGGGTCGATGACATTCGATTGCAACCACGTGTCCGCTTGTTGAGGAGTTCCATTGTGCGCATCGTCATCGATATTTGGAACAATGAAGGAATACTCCGGTAAGGCGCCATTGGCGAGGTCGGTGGCAAACCGCGTAAATGGCCAGATGTGCGCATTTGCTACCTGCTGACTGTCGGCAATATCGGAGAGCATTGCAAACGGATTATGCCGAATCAGGTACAGTCCCGTATTTCCTCCAAGATATCCCTGCGTAATGCCTTCCGCGTAGATATTGAAGGAGACATCGGAAGCCAGCATCCGCCGGGCCATATTGTCCACGTTCCACACAGTGGTGGAGCTGTCATTGTTCGTCAGCACCTGTCCTGTCGTCAGCATGAAATAGTTGCCGATCGAGGGATGCGTGTTCGCGTAGTAGTTGGTCGGGAGAGCCCCGATGCTGATCAGGTGATTCAGGTTTGGCCAAACGCTGGTCTGACCGACTACGGTTGAGTAGCTCTGATTTTCTTCCATCACGAGCACTACATGCTTGCTCTGCGGTGTTTGAGCTTGCACCGCGATTGTCGCCGTACCTGACTTGGTTGAGTCTTCTGTGCTGGTCGCGGTCACCGTCACAGTGGCGGCCGAACCCGGTGCGGTGAAAAGGCCGCTTGCATTGATGGTGCCAGCATTCGCCGACCACGTAACCGCGGAACTATAACTTCCAGTACCCTGTACCGTTGCGTTGCATTGCGAGGTTGCGCTGGGAGCAACGGTGGAAGGATTGCAGGTTACCGAAACAGAGGACAGAGTGGGGGATACAGAATTGGTCGGACCGGCAACGGTACCGCCTCCACAGGCCAGTACCGCAAGTGAAAACAGGGAAGCCACCAGCGCATGTAGGGGTCGGTTCTTCACGCGATTTCTTGCCGGGTGGCGCTGCACGTCCTTGATTGATATAGACGCATCTTTCGGGGAGTGGGGTGCCTGACTGCAATCGGCAATCCATGGACGAGGTCCCTGCCAACCCCGTCTTTACTGCAATCCTGGAGCAGGCTGCGTCAGACCTGCGATTTGGCTAGTTCCGTTTCGAGAGCGCTGACCAGCGTTGGATCGTCCGGCGTGGTGTTGGGAGAGAAGCGAGCGGTCACTCTGCCGTTGCGGTCTACGATGAATTTCTCGAAATTCCAGAGGATTTCCGGCTCGGGGTTCGGCTGAATCCCATAGCGTTTCAAGTCCTCGCCGAATGGGACTTCTGATGTACTGATGGCTTTCGGCTGGGCGGCGATCAGCGCGCTGTAGAGTGGATGTTTCGCGTCGCCGACCACGGTGATCTTTGCAAACATCGGGAAGTCGACGCCAAAGTTGGCGGTGCAAAAGGTCTGGATGTCGGCGTTGGAGCCGGGTTCCTGGCTCTTGAAATCGTTCGCGGGAAAACCAACGATGACGAGGCCGCGGTCGCGGTAATTGCGATACAACTGTTCGAGACCTGCATACTGAGGCGTCAGCCCACACTTGGATGCGACGTTGACGATGAGGAGAACTTTGCCGTTGTACTCGCCGAGGGTGGTTTCTTCGCCGGTTATACGGCGCACAGGGATCTGCTGAACGGGCGTGCTCATAATGACTCCAAGTTTATAGCATGCTCACAGTTGCTGGGCCGGGGTACCACCGTGTCGTCGAGAGTACGGTTTCGTGCAGCCAACAGCCGGGGCGGTGACCGCATCGCCTTGCTGAACTCCTCCCAATTTTCCGATTATCCGAAGCACAAGGCGAATGAGTGTCGAAACATGGGCAGGTTTGCTTCGCGAGGGCCGCTGCCGCTCCTGGATTTTTCGCGCGCCTCAGGACGGCAGACTCATCTCAATTACAGTATTTTCTAGGAAGTAATCCTAGTGGCGAGAATGGATCCTTGGGCGGCACTGGTACATTGGCATAGGATCCAACTGCATGGTCCAAGCAAGGCGAGCTTGATGACAGGGCCCGCACGGGGTTACGTCCAAGGCGCACTCATAGACCGGTTTGATCCAGCAGACATCAGTCAGGAGCCTCCATCGGTGAACGAGCAATCCACCATCCCAGCCCCGGCGAAACGACACAAGACTCCGCTCTTCAGAAGCCTTTGGTTTCAGGTGCTGTTGGGGATTATTCTTGCGATCGTCGTGGGATTTGTGAGCCCCAGGACAGGCGTTGCGATGAAGCCTCTGGGCGACGCATTCATCCGGCTGATTACGATGATCATCACCATCGTGATTTTTTGTACGGTCGTGTATGGCATCGCAGGAATGCGGGACCTGAAGAAAGTGGCGCGGGTTGGCGGGAAGGCCCTCATCTACTTTGAGGTTGTCTCCACGCTAGCGTTACTGATTGGCTTGATTGTGGGGAACACGGTGCGTCCTGGCAAGGGATTCAACGTCAACCCAGCGAGCCTGGACAGTCACGCCGTATCCGCCTATGCGAATCAGGCGAAGGGTCAAAGTACGGGCGACTTCCTGATGAACATTATTCCGCATACCGTCGTGGATGCCTTTGCCAAGGGAAATATTCTTCAGGTCCTTCTGATTGCGATCCTGTTTGGATTTGCGCTGACGATGGCCGGATCCCGTGGCCAGCCCGTCATCGATTTCATGGAGGCTCTTACCACGGTGGTATTCAATGTAGTGAATATCATTATGCGATTTTCACCGATTGGCGCATTTGGCGCGATGGCCTTTACCATCGGCCAGTACGGCATCGGTTCGCTGGAACCTTTGGCCAAGCTGGTTGTTACCTTCTACGCGACTTGCATTTTCTTTGTGCTGATCGTCCTGGGAGGGGTTGCGCGCGCGTCCGGCTTTAAGATCACGAGCTTCCTCTCTTACATCAAGGAAGAAATTCTGCTCGTGCTGGCTACCAGTTCGTCTGAAACAGCGTTACCGACGCTGATGGAGAAGATGGAGGAGCTTGGTTGTCCCAAGTCTCTTGTCGGGCTGGTAGTGCCTACCGGCTACACCTTCAATACCGACGGCACCAGTCTCTACATGACCCTGGCCGCATTGTTTGTTGCGCAGGCTACCAATACGCGCCTCTCACTTGTCCAGGAGTTGACGATATTCGCGGTCGCTGTTCTTACCTCCAAAGGAGCAAGCGGGGTGCAGGGCGCAGCGTTCATTGCGTTGGTGGGGACCTTGATGGTTGTGCCGACGATACCCGTTGCCGGCATGGCGTTGATTCTGGGAATTGATCGCTTTATGAGCATGTTGCGTGCTGTGGTGAATATGATTGGGAATGGGGTGGCCACCATTGTGGTGGCCCGATGGGAGAAAGAACTCGACGTGGGCAAGCTACGCAAGAACCTGGCGTTGGGACCCTCTGTTCCATAGCTGGTAGGCCGCTACATGAACGAGGATGCCACGACGTCATGCACTACGTTCGAGCCGACAAGTTATTTCAAACGATAGGCGGGGAGTCTTGAAAAAATTCAGAATTGCAGTGATTGAAGGAGATGGTATCGGTCGGGAAGTCGTTCCCGAGGGGCTGCGAGTACTGGAAGCTGTGGGGCGGAAATTCGATCTCGATTTCTCCTGGACGCACTTTGATTGGGGCTGCGAGACATACACCCGAACGGGTCGCATGATGCCGGCGGATGGCCCGGATCAACTGCGTGCCTTTGATTCCATTTATCTGGGCGCCGTGGGCTACCCCGGAGTGCCGGACCACATTTCGCTGTGGGGCTTGCTGATTCCGATCCGCAGAGCATTTCAACAGTACGTCAACCTACGGCCCGTTCGTTTATTGGAAGGTATTGAAAGCCCGCTGAAGAACCATCGTGCAGGCGGAATTGACTTCTGCATTGTCCGCGAAAATAACGAGGGAGAATACTCCGAAGTGGGCGGCAGAATGTACCGCGATACGGATGCTGAACTGGCGATTCAGGAGAATATTTTTACCCGGCGTGGCTGTGACCGTGTCATGCGCTACGCATTCGAGTTGGCGCAGACGAGACATCGGCATGTGACGTCTGCAACCAAGTCGAATGGCATTGTGTTTACCATGCCGTTTTGGGATGAACGCTTCGCGGCCATGCGGCAGCAATTTCTCGACTGCAAGACGGACCAGTATCACATCGACATTCTGGCGGCCCACTTTGTCAGCCATCCTGAGTGGTTCGACGTGGTGGTGGGGTCCAATCTCTTCGGAGATATTCTCTCGGATCTAGGCGCTGCCGTCGTGGGTTCCATCGGAATTGCTCCCTCCGCGAACCTGAATCCGGAGCGCGAGTTTCCTTCGATGTTTGAACCAGTCCACGGCTCGGCTCCGGACATTGCGGGAAAAGGAATTGCCAATCCAATCGCCCAGATCTGGTCCGGTGCAATGATGCTGGACCATCTGCATGAACCCGAGGCGGCCCGGGTCGTCGAACAAGCATTTTCGTCGATCCTGGAAACCAAAGGTCCGCGCACTCCTGACCTGGGCGGTAAGGCGAGCACGCGCGAGGTGGGAGAAGCCATCGCCGCCGCAATCTAGCGCACGATACTGCGACCGGTACCGAATCGCGAACTCGCGAAACTCCTTGTCGCCATCGATTACGTTATTGTGGGCAAGGAGTGGATGATGGCTTCCGCGGGTCCACCTGATTCGGTATTCCTCCGAAGCAATACCAGATGGAGTTGAGTTTCCGGCCTTCTACAGTTACGATTCGAAAGCCTGAAAGCGATCCACCCAGGGGCATGCCAACCGCGCCTGTCACAACTTCTGTAAGCGGTCCATCTACGCCCATGGCATTCCTATGGTAATGACCCGCGAAGACATAGGTAACGCCTGCCTGCTCCAGTACGTCGAGGTACTTTCGGCGAGCAGGCTGTGGGATATTGAAGTAACCTTCGGCTTCGTTGGGATCCTGAATAAAGTAAGGAATGTGCTGAAAGATAACGACCTGCTGGTTAGAATTTGACTTGGCGCTTGCCAGCGTCTTCTCCAGCCATACTTCCTGTTGTCTCGCCGCGTCCGGATCACCCTGAGGTGCGCGGATGAGATTGGAATCCAGCATGATGCCGAAGATGTCGCCCTGCGAGAAGGTGTAATAGTCTCGGCCGATTGCAGTATGGAATGCCGCGACGGTTTCAGGTGTCGGAACATTTCCCACATCGTGATTCCCGGCTACGTTATAGACCGGAATCGATGGATCCAGCTTTTGCAGCACGCGTTTATATTCCGCAATTTCGCTGGCGTCTCCGGTTCGATTCACCAGGTCGCCGCAAATCACCACAAAACGGGGATGCAGCCGGTTGAGGTTCGCTATTGCGAATTCGAAGTTGGCTGTTTCCTGTGCGAAGTTCTTGTCTTTTGCGTACATGCCGAATTGTGGATCGGCGAGTACAGCGAAAAACCACGGCTTTCCGGACTCGGCCGCGGTTGGCAGCAGCATCGCGAATAAAGACAAGGCTAAGAATAAGCGGCGCATCTAGAACTCCAGGCGACCGACCAACTGCAATATTCGAGGATCGCCAGCGCTTGTGATTTTACCGAAAGTGCTGGCGGCACTGACGTTGTTTCCCGGTTGGTTGAAATTCACATGATTGGTTGCATTGAACTCTTCCACCCGGAATTCGAGCCGAAACCTTTCTCCGATTGGAAACATCCGTTGCAGGCCGGCGTCCGCATCGAAATAAACAGGGTTCCGGATCGGGTTGCGAGGGGAGTCCCCGAACGTTCCCAGGGCATTCAGAGTAAAGGCGGAGGTATTGAAATACTCGTCGATCATCTGCAACCTCGACCGGCCAGACGAAAGATATCTGCAGCCAGGTTTTCTGGCGAGCATGACCCCTCCGCGAATGGACGAGAACGTCTCCCTACTGGTGAAATATATCTCAGAATCGCAGCTAACATCTTTCGCAGATCTTGTGGTGGCCTCGACCCTGACGAAGCTTGCGGGATCGCAAAGCGACCAGATTGCGTTGTGTCCGGCACGCGATCTGAACCGATGGGACCTGGCGCAAGGGAACTACGTGTTTGTTGGCGGTCCGACATCCAACCCATGGGTTGCACTCTTCGCGGACAACCTCAATTTTCAAACTGTTGAGGACACAGTCCGGCACCCATCCACTCTGTGCGGGCGTTCTGGTCGGAACACCTGCCCGGGGTGAATGGGTGCAGCTTGTTTCGACCGGAGACAGCTTCTAGCCATTCTGGTTAGGGGAGTCAGGCCGGATGGTGCGATAACTCGTATTGCCCTGAGACCACACGAGTAAAAGCATGTCATTTCCCGGCGGATTCGCATGGACTGCACCGACGAATTGTTCGGCAGAGGTCACCGCCTTGCGATTGACTTCTAGAATCACGTCGCCAGGCGCGAGACCAGCGTCTTCCGCGGGACTGCCGGGACGGACGCTTTGCACGGCGATCCCCTGGACCTGGTCCGGCACTTGAAGCTGTTGCCGCACGTCGGGACTAAGGTCGATCACGCCAACGCCGATCTTTGCGCCATGCGATGCAGCTTCGTCGCTATCACTCGCCTCTTGCGCGTTCGCGTGATATTCCCCGACGGTCAGGTCCAACGTCTGCGGGTTGCCATTCCGCAGGATGCCCAGGGTGATATTCGTTCCGGGAGTTTCTTCGCTCACGGCAACCTGGAGTGCGCTTCCATCCACAATGTTTTCTCCGTTGAGCTGGCGAATCACATCGCCCCTTCGCAGACCCGCGCGGCTCGCAGGAGAATTCGGCACCACTGCGGAGACGATAGCGCCGGACGCGTCATGCAGATTGAAAAAGCGGGCGTTGTCCGGTGTGACGTCATTCATGCTCATGCCCAGATAGCCGTGTTGCACGGAGCCCGACTTCATCAATTGCTCTGCGACCGAGTGAACGATTTGCGAAGGAATCGCAAATCCGGCACCTGCGAAGGATCCGCTTTCGGAAACGATGAATGTGTCGATGCCGACGAGTTCACCGCGTGCGTTTACCAGCGGACCACCCGAGTTGCCTGGATTGATCGCTGCGTCCGTCTGAATGAAATCGCCAGGCTTTCGCGGATCATTCGAATAGGGGTTCGGTCGGTCCAAAGCGCTCACGATGCCACGGGTCACCGAGAACCGGAAATACCCAAAGGGACTTCCGAAAGCGAGGACCGTCTCGCCGGGCTGCAGTTTTGTAGAGTCGCCCCATGCAATGCTGGGCAAATCGGTTGCGTTGATCTTCAGCACAGCGAGATCGGTGAGCTTGTCCACTCCTACGACCCTTGCATTCATGGTGCGCCGGTCGTGTAGCGTGACCTGAACCTGAACCGCGCCGTCGACGACATGATTGTTAGTGACGATGTACCCGTCAGGAGATATGATGACTCCGCTCCCGACTCCATGCTGCAAGGGTTGCGGACGCTGCGGTTGCGACTGGCCGAAAAATTGTTCCAGGCCAGGCGGCATTCCCTGCCGGTCGTCATCCGAGACAGCCTGCTCGGGCGACCCCTTCGACGTAACGGCAATATTCACGACCGAAGGCGTGACTCGAGCCGCAACCGATTCCATGGCCTGGTCCAGGGAGGTCAATGCGGCAACGCTGCGATCATCCAGCGGAGTGGCTGCGACTCCGGCGGCGCGAACGCGGTGTTGGGCGGGCAAAATCGCTCCCAGTAGAACCGCAAGCACAAGTGCGGCGGTGGCTGCGATCTCTTTTCTTCTAAAAACTAATTGATTAGTTGTATCGGACATAGAAATCCTCTCTCCATCACTGTTGACACGGTTAAAGTTGAAAAACTACCCAGCCGACGGCGGGCCGCTCGGCTGAATCGGCGGAAGGGCGAAGAGTTTCGACGACTGCGAAGCTCACGTGTGCGGGAACTGAATATCCATTCCAGTCCGTCACCAGAAACCAGGATGACAGGACTGCGGGGCGGCGATCTCGGCGTTTTTCTTTCGGTCGTCGTTGCAGCTTGCTCGCTGCTCGTTGAGCAGGGCGTCTTTTCTGTACCTCCACATTCACTAGAGTCGGATGAGCGCTGCCGGGATGAAACACTGCATCCTGAAACGGTGAGGGAGGTCCGGCCTGCGGTGCGGCCGCAGCGTTCACGGAAATAGAGGAAGGCACGAAGCTGACAAATCGTGGGCAGTGCGACAGGGCAGCCGCACCGCCAAGGACTGCCAGGACCAGGAAACTCGCCATAATATTTGCGGGGACTCGTGCCATCGCGACATTGGGTCGTCGTAGTATGCGATGCACACGGCTCGCTAACTCAGACTGCCGCTCCCATGCGCGGAGTGCAAGGGACGTTTTTCTTTGCTGCATGGAATGTTCCGCCAGATTCGTAAGGCAGGTTGCATATGCTTTCGGGGCCTGAGTGAAACGAAGCACACTCTCGTCGCACGCAAGCTCGCGCTCGATGCAGAGACGGCGCTCGATCCACCGCAGCACTGGATTCAACGGAAACAGCACGAGACTCAACTTCTGCAGCAGGTTGATCCAGTCATCTCCACGCCGCAGGTGTTCTATTTCATGCAGGACAATTTGCTCCAGCTGCGAGCGTGATAGTTTCTCAAGAAGAGCGGTCGGGATAAGTATGCGCGGTGAAATAAATCCAATGACACTTGGGCTTCCCACATCCGCAGAAGCGCAGAGTTCCGCAGACCGATGCGCGTTGTCAAGGATAGACGTGCATGCTGCGGCATGGAACGGCGTCGCATTTCTCGCAATTCTACGCAGATGGATTGCACTGGCGACAAGCTGCGATCCACGAACCAGAGTAAGCAAAGCCCAGACAGACGCAATCGCGATGCTCCAGCGGAAGTCCAGATGGAGAGCAGGTCCGTGACCCGATTGGAGCGCGAGTGAACGGTTGGCAGGAGTGGCCACGATGTGAAGTGCGATGACTAGCGCAAATACGGCCGTCCAGATAAACGAACGAATGGCCGCTGTCGTCTCGGGTAGCAGATGGAGGCACAGGGTCACGCAGGCCGCTAAGACCATT
>JAJZDO010000675.1 GCA_021805955.1 Acidobacteriota bacterium | reverse complement strand
AGACTTTCCCGTTGGGCAAGATTCAGGAGATTTTGGAAAAATCTGGCAAGGCAAGCATTCGAGAGCGCGAATTGCCCGCTCACGTGGTGATTTATTATGTCATCGCGTTGGCGCTCTACATGCAGTCTTCCTACCGTGAGGTGCTTCGATGTTTGCTGGAAGGAGCGCAGTGGCTGGCGGGGCCGAGGCGACGGATCAAGATCACCGGCAAGTCTGGAATTTCGCAGGCCCGCAAGAGAATGGGCTGGGAGCCGATTCGCCAGTTGCATGATGCGGTGGTCAAGCCGGTGGCAACGCGAAAGACAATCGGGGCATGGTATGGCGGGTGGCGTTTGGTCAGTCTGGACGGCAGCACGCTGGATGTGGCGGATACGGAAGACAACGCCACGGCATTCGGCAAACCATCCGGGCTGCGAGGGCCGGGCGGATTTCCCCAGGTGCGCTTCGTGTCGCTGGTGGAGAACGGGACCCATATCTTGCTGGCCTCGGAGATGGATGGCTACAAAACGTCGGAGCAGGTCTTGGGCAAACGGGTGGTCCCCCATTTGTCGTGCGGCATGTTGTGTCTGGCAGATCGTTTGTTTTCCGGGTATCGCTTGTGGGAACAAGCTCGATCCACCGGCGCGGATTTGCTCTGGAGAGTGGGCCGGACGTTTGCGTTGGAGCTGCATAAGCGGCTGCCGGACGGGTCTTATCTGAGCCGTCTTTATGCCACAACCTATGACCAGCGGCATGACCGGAACGGGATTCCCGTGCGCGTCATTGAATATCGTTTGGAGGGCGTTGCCGACGCCGAACCCAGCTATCGCTTAATCACTACCATCGTGGATCACACCCAAGCTCCCGCCGATGAATTGGCGGCGGTCTATCACGAACGCTGGGAGATCGAAACCGCGCTGGACGAATTAAAGACACACCTGCGCGGTCCCAGAATCATTTTGCGAAGTAAAATGCCCGACCTGGTACAACAGGAATTCTATGGGCTGATAATGGCGCACTTTGCGATCAGGAGTCTAATGCACGATGCCGCTCTGCGGGCCCACGTGGATCCGGATCGGCTGTCGTTCCTGCATGCGGTGCGAGTTGCTCGACGCAAATTGCCCCTCTACAACGCTATTCCCCCCTCAGGATCGAAAGGCATATCGCCACGCCGTTCTTGAGGAAATTCTCGAAGAACGTGTGGCCCCGAGGCGCCCACGTCAAAATGCACGAGGAGTCAAACGAAAAATGAGCGGCTACCGCCAAGTTCGTTCCCGGACTCCGAAGGCGGCCTATCAGCCAAGAATATCGCTCATTAAGCGAACAGTATTGGGTTTAAACCTGGAAGCTGGAACTAAGGCACTGTGCATAAATAAGTACTTCACATGGAATATCCAATGTGATAGCGTTCGTGCATGGTTGGGTCTGCGGTCGCCATTCGACAGCGTTATGAGGAGTTGCTTCCTGTTTTGAATGAACGGGGACGGCGTCGGTTTGCCGCCGCCGAGGCCCGCGCATACGGTCCTGGCGGTGTGAGTGCTGTGTCGCGGGTCACCGGTATGGCCCGCAGCACGATTGGTCGTGGCGTACAAGAAATCAAGCAGAACAGGCAGGTGGAGACTGGGCGGATACGCAAGCCTGGGGGTGGACGCAAGAGCAAGCGTGCGCAGAATTCCACCTTGTTGCCGGACCTGCACCGTCTGGTGGAACCGGCCACGCGGGGCGATCCGATGCGGACCCTGCTGTGGACATCCAAGAGTCTGCGCCACTTGTCGCAGGGGTTGCGGGGCGAGGGCATTCGGTTTGCCCGCATGTAGTCGCCGACTGCCTGCGGGAACTGGGATACAGCTTGCAGGCGAACCGTAAAACACGGGAAGGCAGCGGACATATGAACAGAGATGCCCAGTTTCAGTACTTCAACGATCAGGCCGCAACGTTTCTGGCGGCCCATGAGCCGGTCATTTCCGTCGACACCAAGAAGAAGGAATTGGTCGGCAATTACAAGAACAACGGCCGGGAATGGCGTCCTCAGGCGACCCCGGAAGCCGTCAAGGTGCATGACTTCATCGATCCCAAACTGGGGCGCGCCGTTCCTTACGGAGTTTATGACATCGCCGATAACAATGGCTGGGTGAGTACGATACCGCCAGTTTCGCCGTCCACGCGATCCGCCGCTGGTGGTGGGCGATGGGACAACAACGCTATCCCCAGGCAAGTCGCCTGATGATCACTGCCGATGGCGGCGGCAGTAACGGCCACCGGGTACGCCTATGGAAAATCGAGTTGCAAGCGCTGGCCAACGAGTTATGCATCCCGATTACGGTGTGCCACTTGCCGCCCGGCACCAGTAAGTGGAACAAGATCGAGCATCGACTGTTTTCCTTTATCACCATCAATTGGCGCGGCAAGCCGCTGCGCAGCTTCAGGGCGATTGTCCAACTGATCGCGGCCACGACCACCACCGCCGGACTCACGGTGCGCGCCGAACTGGACGAAAACAAATATCCCAAGGGCGTGAAGATCTCCGACGCAAAATTCGCCGCTGTCCAACTCCAGCGCCATTCCTTCCACGGTGACTGGAACTATACCATATCGCCACAATGAAGCAGTTATTTATGCATAATCTAGACGTGCCCCCCACTACCCATTGTGGCTTGCTGAAGACTCGGATAAGCAAGAGGCAGCTATCCCACATTCCTCAATCGGGAAGAATTCCAAAGAACGCTGGAATGTTATTTTTCAGAGAAGTTTCCCGCTCCCATACGTCGTAGGCGTCCAAGCTTTCGTCCAGGCTGTTGCGAATGTGGCGTGTAAGCAACTGTGTCGCCAGTTCAGAGTCGTGAGCGGTAATTGCCTGGATGATAGCGTTATGTTGCTGGTGGATTCCTTCCAGTGTGGCCACATCGTATCCATGTCGCTGGATGGCAAAGATGCGAATGAGAAGACGCGTTTCATTGACCACCTTTAGGACCCGATCATTGGCGGCCATACGCATCAGCATATTGTGAAAGCTGAGATCCGACGACATGAAGCGGTGCATCTGCTCCCCATTGAGGGCGGGCTTCCCGGATTTTTCCAGTTCACTTTTGAGGTGCAGGACCTCATCGGAGAAATCCTGCCATCGTTTCAGATCAATGGAGCGGGGCGGCGATTGAGCGGCTTTGCGAACGGAATAAACTTCGAGTGCCTCACGCAATTCGTAGAGTTCTATAATGTCCTTGCGCTTCAACTGAACCACCAGCGTGCCGCGGTTGGCAGTCTGTTCGAGCAGCCCTTCGGCCACCAACTGGCCCAATGCTTCCCTGACTGGCGTGCGGCTCATGTCCAATTCCTTGGCCAGAACCAATTCGGAAATAGGGACTTCCGGCTTGAGCTCGCCAGAGGCGATTTTGCGCTGAATGTAGGCGTAGGCTCGCTCGCGCATAGAACCAACCGGACTCGGGATGAAAGGTTTTTTACGTCCCATAAATGTTCTTCTTCTGCGTGCATGTATATCGTATTTTAGTAAACAAAGCAATATGTATATATTATGTTGGCATAAAAGATTCAATTTGTATACATTAGACTTACTGCTAATTGCTGAGATTCCAGCCAGCTAGTTTCAATTCTTAGGGCGTTGGAATCCGGAGACTGAGTGCAATGAAGCGTCGAAACTTTCTCAAGCTTGCGACAGCAGCCGCAGTAACTTCTCCGTGGATACAGGCACAGGAAAGAACCAACATCGACTTGCGGGATACCTTGGTCGTTCTCAGTTTCTCCGCGAGTGCCCGTGAAGCGAAGGCAGCGCAGATGTTAGTCGAAGAGGCGGCGAAGCGCTGTGGAATTACTTGGCCGGTCGGGAACGATAAGAGACCCAACATGCGGGTCACCATTTACCTGGCCACGCGGCAATCGGCAGAGAATCTGCCGGCGCACAA
The DNA here is from genome assembly GCA_021805955.1 of Acidobacteriota bacterium. Next base: position 6,689 of record JAJZDO010000675.1, on the reverse strand, counting down.
CTTAGTGCCGGAGTCAATCATCGATAGATTGCAGACCGAAGGATTTCTTTTGCGAAGCGGGCAAGATCGTGATGGAAAATGGATTGCAGTGTTTGGTGCCGATGAACGTGGGCTTTTATTTGGCGTGGGCAAGCTGCTACGCCTGATCGATTTTGGCAGGCAAGAGGCCGTCATCTCTGGCCCACCCTTGGATATTGTGAGCCATCCAGAATACCGGCTGCGTGGACACCAGCTCGGATATCGCCCGAAGACAAATGCCTACGATGCCTGGTCGGTCGAGATGTGGGACCAGTACATCCGCGATCTGGCCATCTTCGGGACCAACGCCATCGAACTGATTCCTCCCCACTCGGATGATCTTCCCGATAGTCCTCACTTTACTCTTCCGCCCAGTCAGATGATGGTGGAGATGTCGCGGATCGCCGACAGTTATGGATTGGATGTGTGGGTCTGGTATCCGGCGATGGATCGCGACTATAGCAATCCGGCAACCGTGGAAAATGCGCTGAAGGACTGGGGCCGTATCTTTGCTATGTTGCTGCGCGTCGATGCCGTATTTGTTCCAGGGGGCGATCCGGGGCACACGGAACCGCAGTATCTGTTCGCATTTCTTGAAAAGCAGAAGAAAAATCTGCGCCAATATCATCCGCAGGCGCAAATGTGGGTATCGCCGCAAGGATTTAACGCAGACTGGATGCAGGAGTTTCTCGGAATTGTGCGGCAGGAGAACACTGGACAGTGGCTGGACGGGATTGTTTTCGGTCCCGGTGTACGACTTTCGGAGGCGAACCTACGCGAGGCGTTACCGCCAAGCTATCCTATCCGCTGTTATCCCGATATTACGCACAGTTTGGAATGCCAATATCCTGTGCCAAACTGGGATGTGGCTTTTGCGTTGACCGAAGGGCGGGAAGTCATCAACCCACGTCCGATAGGCGAGGCGAATATCCTGCGGCGCACCCTGCCGGACACAGTCGGCTTCATCACATATTCCGAAGGCTGCAATGACGATGTGAATAAATTTGTCTGGAGCGCGCTGGGGTGGGACTCAAGGCAGTCGGTCGCGGACATGCTCCGTGATTTTGCGCATTACTTTCTTGGAACGCAGCAGGCGCAAGGCTTCGCACAAGGGTTGCTGCATTTGGAGTCGAATTGGCAAGGACCGCTGGCGACCAATAGTGGCGTGGAGATTACGCTGGAACGTTTCCAGGACATGGAGCGAACTTGTTCTCCTGCTGTGATGCAGAACTGGAGGTTTCAGCAGGCGCTCTATCGCGCGTACTTCGACACATATGTGCGCCGTCGCTTGCTGGTCGAAACGGCGTCTGTGCAGCAGGCGCGCGCCCATCTGGAACGTGCGCTGGAAATTGGCTGGGGCTCAGTACCATTAAGTATTGGAAGTCCCCCGGCTACTATGCCGCCGAATGGTCTGACCCCGGAACCATTGCTTGCCAGGGCGCAGGCCATTCTCGAAGATACGATCGCACAGCCCACAGCGGGCGAGTTGCGTACGCGCGTCGGCGAGCTGGCAGCGGCACTGTTTCAAAGCATCCGAATGCAACTTGCCGTCGAGCGCTATCAGGGCGAGGCTGTGGAGCGAGGGGCAAATCTGGATACGCTCGATACTCCGGTGAGCGATACAACCTGGATGCGTGGACAGATCCTGGAAATCCTCAAGATGGCCGGTCCGATGGCACAGGTTGCAGCGATTCATGCATTGTTGTTCCGCACCGACCCCGGCCCGGGTGGTTTTTACGACGAGTTGGGAAATGTGTCCAATCGCCCGCATTTGGTAACAGATCCGGGAAGCTTGAAGGACCCCGATTCCCGGACCTCGGCACGGATCAACTTCAACTATCCGGACACGCTCCAGGACAAGGCCCCGATGGCTTGGAAATGTTGGGCAGAAACCTTGTACGATACCCCTCTCGTCCTGCATTATCCAAGACTGGATAGACAGGCACGATATCGCTTGCGGGTAGTATATTCGGGCGATGCGCCGCAGATAAAGCTTCGCTTGATGGCCAACGATGTCCTTGAGATCCATCCTTACATACTGCGCTCCTGGCCGCCTTCACCACAGGATTTCGCCATTCCACAAAGTGCCACATCGAGCGGAGAACTGAAGCTGTCATGGGCACGCGAACCGGGGCTGGGAGGTAACGGAAGAGGCTGCCAAGTGGCAGAAGTTTGGCTGATCCCAATTCCTGCAACGGAGCCCGCCTGATATGGGAGATATTGAAAACTCCAAGGAAAATGCCGAAAAAGAAGACCGGCACAATAACTCGCTACGTGCGCGACTTGCTGCCGGTGAATTTATTGTTGGACTGACGATTACCAGCAGCAACCTGGAAACTGCGGTACTCGGCGCCAAGCTCGGGTTCCATTTTTTGTGGGTGGAGATGGAACACTCCCCAGTGTCGCTGGAAACGCTGCGTGGAATCGTTCTGGCGACGTGTAGTCTTCAAGCCTCGGTCTTTGCTCGCGTACCGGTGGCGGCTCTGTGGACAGCCAAGCGAGTGCTCGATCAGGGAGTCAGCGGCGTCATTTTTCCTTTTGTCTCCGATCCCGAATTGGCTCGCTCTGCCGCTCTTTCCTGTCGCTATCCGCCAGCCGGTCTACGCGGATCGGGCGCGGGCCTGGCAGCCTCGACATGGCCTGAGCCGGGGAACTACTACGATTCTGCGGACGCACACATGTTAACCGTGTGCGTGATTGAGGAGGAGCGGGCGCTGCTCCACATCGATGCAATCGCCGCCACTCCGGGCGTCGACGTCCTCTTTATCGGGACCAGCGATCTCTCCTTTTCGCTCGGGCTGCGCGGCCGACAGAATGAGCCGAAGCTGCAGGAGGCGATCGAAACCATCCAGACAGCCGCGCATCGTCATCATAAATTTCTCGGACGCCCTGCAGTCAGCGCTGAAGACGTACTACGCTACCATCAACAAGGCTTTCAAGTCTTCCAGTCCGTAACGGAGCTTGGATTGATGCGTCTGGGAGCCCAACAGATTTTACAGCCCCTTGGCTTCCTCGAATCCTCAACCGACACGAGTATTTTGTATTGAACAAAGAGCCGTAGACATTTCACCGACTACAATTTTACAGACGGAAAGGCTGGCGGTGCTGCCAGGAGTTGGATGGTCCTGGATGCACGTTCTCAATCTGCCGATGATCTTGTCACCAACGGCGATCTTCGACTTCGCGCCAATCCACTATGAAAGTTTTATCGCGCAATGGTTCCAACCTAGGTTTGCAAGGAACGCTTCCAGAGGCGTCGATTATCTACCGCTGGGCAGTCGTCCTGTTGCTTTGGCTGGTTTGCTTTTTTAGCTACGCCGACCGACAGGCATTCTTTTCAATTTTTCCCTTATTGCAAAAACAAATGAAGCTCACTACCGTGCAACTGGGCCTGTTAGGTTCCTCTTTCGCCGTGGTGTACGGACTTGGAGGGCCGTTCGCCGGATTTCTCGTCGACAGGATTCGCCGCAAGACTGCGGTATTGGGCGGATTGGAGTTGTGGAGCGTGGTCTGCGTGCTGTCGGCGCTATCGCGAGACTTTTTTCAGCTGCTTATCTTTCGCGCCGCGGAAGGGATTGGTGAATGCATTTATTATCCCGCCGCACTGTCGATGATCAGCGATTACCACGGCAAGCACACCCGTTCGCGGGCCATGGGAATTCTACAGACTAGCGTCTATGCGGGGACCGTGGGAGGCGGATATTGGGCCGGTCTGATGGCTCAGCGGCATGGCTGGCGCTCTGCCCTATTTGTCTTTGGCGCACTTGGTTGCCTGCTGGGTCTGGCGTTGATTCGTGTGCTGCGCGAGCCGGTGCGCGGAAGTGCGGATCTCGAATCCGACGCGGGCCAACTTACAGCGCCACTTCCCTTGATGCCTCTTTCATTCCGTGTCATTAACTCCCTACTCGGGATCAAGTCTCTATTGTCGCTGACTGCAGTGTTCGCGTGCGCCAATTTTGTCGCCATGGTGCTTCTGGCCTGGATGCCGATGTATCTATATTCCCGATTCCATCTCAGTCTCTCGATGGCGGCCTTCGATGCGGCGGTATATCCACAAGTCGCCAGCATGGGAGGCTCAGTCTGCGGGGGTTATCTGGCGGACAGGTTGGCAGAGCGAAGCCGTCGCGGTCGGGTATGGGTGCAATGTGCTGGGGCCCTTGCCGGAGTGCCCTTTGTTGTACTCTGCGGACTCAGCGGTTCTCTGATGCTGGTGATTGTCGCGCTGATTTGCTGGGGATTCTTCAAAGGCATGTACGACTCGAATATCTTCGCCTCCGCGTTCGACGTGGTGCCAGTAGAGAGCAGAGGGACCGTGAGCGGGTTGATGAATTGTGTGGGTTGGTTGCTGGGCGGGGGAATCGCTCCGATACTGGTCGGTTTTCTTGCGGTGCATGTAACTCTGGGGAACGTGATCGCCCTGTCTGCAACCTTGTATGCGGTGGCAGGCATTCTGCTCCTTTTGACCATGCGATATTTCTTAGATGGCGACATCGATCGGTTAAAGCTTGGGAAGCAGACAGTCGGGTAGTTTCATCCCAGGTCCCGTGAATTGGACCCGGGGGATTTCAGCGAGTCTGGATCAAGCTTTGAGAAATATCTTCTGTCGATATAGAAAATAAAGGAACAGCCATTCCGCAAGTACAATTCCAGAACCTGTCACGAGAACTCGATAGGCTCCAGCGTGGTTCGCCAGTCCTCCAACAAAAATGTTTGAGACCTGGCTGAAGTCGAACAGATTCTGTAGCAGATAGATCGTAATTGCATTCATACCGATAACGACCAGCGGAAACGCCCACTTCCGATACCCCCGAACATCGATGATCCAGTAAAACAGCGCGAACAACAGCATGGCCCAGCCGTTGGCATACAAGGTGTACGAGCTCGTCCATAGCCGGGTAATAATGGGAAAAGTCATCCCCCAGAGGAGACCACCGGCGAGGCTGGCGATCCCTCCGCCCACCAACACCTGCAGTTTTCTGGCATTCGTCAGAGAGGATCGGACCAGATGCCCGCATAACACCCCGAACATTACCGTAGCTATGGAAGGAATCGTACTTAGATATCCTTCATTGTCTCCAAACACGTAGCAACAGAACTTGCCGGGTAAAAATAGCCGGTCGAGATAGCCCTCCAGATTCCCAGCCTGGGTATAGACTCCATGCCCGAACCCGGGTACGGGAATAAGCGCCATCATCGCCCAATAGCCCAGGAGCAAAATAGCGGTCCAGAGCACTTGAGTCCGAATCCGGCATCTCAGCGTGATCACTGCCGCAAAAAAATAGGACAGCCCGATTCGCTGTAGAACTCCTGTGTACCTGAAATCGGTAAAATTTAGCTGCAAAATGCCGTTGTAGACCAACCCCAGCAATATCAGCACGACTGTGCGTTTCGCTATATGGCGAAACAGTACGGTTCTTCGTTCACCCTGGGCCACGCGGCGACTGATCGCGAATGGCAGGCTTAGACCGACGACAAATAAGAACAGAGGTGCAATAAAATCCCAGCAGGTAAAGCCCACCCACGGGGTATGGTCAAGTTGATGGGCCAGAACGCCGCGGAACGGTAGATGGAGCGCAACAGCTATCGCCATTACCAATCCGGTCCCGTCCTGCATTAGCCAAAGCATATCGAAGCCGCGCAGTGCATCGATCGACAGAACTCTGGTGTTAGCCGCCCCTGAAAACGGGCGGGCTGAGACATTTTTAGATTGCGGTACGCCGGCTGTACCCATGAAGGCCCCCTTTTGTTCCTGTACAGTTTGTGTCATCAATTGATAACTCCTTATAATTCCCCAAGGCTCGTGATCGAAGGTGCAAACTTAAACCCGCGCGTCTTGATTCCGTCATAGAGAATGCCAACCAGTAACCAGAGCGATCCTAGGATCTTCGACTTAGTGGGCAGATTCAGCCAGATGATGAGACAGGACAAAAAACCTAGTGCAGGGATCAATGCGTCCAACAGGAAGCGTCTCTCCGATCGGCTGCGCGCAAAATAAAACTGTTTGATCACTGCCGCATTCACCCCCATGAAGGCAAGGAAGGCCCCAAAGTTGATCAATTCAGCCGCTCGTTCATAGTTCAGCAGCAGAGAACCAATAAAAACGAATGCCCCTACCAGCAAAATGCTATAGACCGGCGTGTGTCGTTTGCTGTCCAAGTGAGCGAAAACACTGTGCGGCAGCACCCTGTCCCTTCCCATCCCGAAGAGCAGACGAGATACTCCCGCTTGAGCGCTCAATCCAGAGCCCAAACTGGCAACGATCAAAATAATTGCCATTGCATCGAAAAGGAACTTCCCTCCCACGATTCTCGTTACATCCATAAATGCGGTTTCAATGTTGTGGAAGCTTTGAAAACCAGGGGACACGCGTTGCGCCAGATAGATTTGAAGTCCGCCAAATATTCCAGTAAAGAAACACACGAAGACAGTAGCAATCAAAATATTGCGCCTGGGATTTTCAACATCTTCTGAGAGGGTGCTGACCCCGTCAAATCCGCCGTAGGTGAGTGCGGCAACTGAGGTACCTGTGGCGATACTTTTCCAATGAAATGTGCTTGGATCATAAAATGGACGGATCGAGAATATCCCGGACCATCCCTCTGAATGGAACAACCAGTGAGTCGCCTGGAATATAAATACGAGGATGACAACAAACATGCCAATCATCATCG
>JAJZDO010000782.1 GCA_021805955.1 Acidobacteriota bacterium | reverse complement strand
TTGAGAGATTTGCATTGTGCGCCAACCGCCCTGCAAAGTCATCCGTGCTCAGTTGATTTTCCGGATCAAGACCCTTTTGTTCGAGATACTGCGCCCATTGGGTCAGTTGGGGCATATACCGCTTGGCAAAACTCCAGTCGTTTTCCGCTTGCCCCAGCGCATCCACCATCAGAATCAGGTCAGCACTTTCCTCCACGGGCATCTGGCGGTCCGCCGTCTCTTCCCCGCCGCCATAGACTTGTCCGTCCGCCAGAGGAAACGTACCCAGGTCATGGGGTGCGAACGGAAAACGCCAGCGGGGCAGCGCGGCATAGCGCATCAACGGTTCAAGCTGCGCTTGCAGCAGCCTGGGGTTAAAGAGCAAAAAAAATGGCGACGAGGGATACGTCACATCGACGGTGTCAATGCAACCGTTGCTGTCATTCTCTTTGGAAAACAGCATGGGCTGTCCATCAACATCGGCTACCAGTTGATGAGCTGCAACGGTTTGCCGGAATGCGAGCGTTGCAAGATAGCTGTAATCCGCACCGCCAGCTTTTTCCAGGTCGGCGGTCAGCCGGTGATCAAATGAATTTCCTCGTTGATTAAGCGCCAGGTAATCCTGCTCCGCCGCGTCCAGCATGGCCGACTCGTTCATGCCGTTCCGCTGCCAGTAGGGGCGCAATTTACGGCCAAGATACTCAATTGCAAACTGCTCGGTATATGCCAGCAGTACGTGGCGCTCAACCGGCGCTTTGCCTACGTCACCCAGCGACAGCTCGACATCCAGGTGCGCAGCATGTGCGCGCCATCCGGCAGGCCGGGGCATCTCAATCTGGTCCTGGTCCGGCAATACTCCATCGGTGGCAAACTTTGCCATGCTGCGATCAGAAAGCGAAGTCATCGCGCTTTCTGACCGTGGAACAGCCACCCGGAAATATCCCCAGTCGATGCGGATGCGGTCGCCAGACTGGTGCAGCTCCGCCTGGTCGCGCGATCCAACGCTTAACATCGTCAGAAGCTTCGTTTGCGAACGGCCCCACGTTACTGGCTGCTGCGGCATATTCACGGCGATCATCGGACTGACGTCCAATAGCAGCTCCACCTTGTGCGAGCGGCCGTCGCTGGAAGCAGCAGTCCACGAGAGATACGTGACTGGGCGTGACAGCACATCCAGGTCGTGCGGAAACAGCGGCGTGAAAAATGTCACATGCAAAGCTACGCCGGCAGCGGAAAATACGTAGCGCGTATGGAGCGGCGTCACGTCAACGGAGTCCTGCTGCATCGCAGGAACGTCGGGCATTGCGAAATGTTGACGGGAACTAACGCCCATCCAGCGAAACGTTTTGCCGTCGATCCGAATGAGGCCCGTCATGGGCTGGTCAGCGCCGGACCAGTGCCGCGTCGGGACATCGGTAAGATGGTCAGCCATCGACCAGATGCTGAAGTACGGATTGTTCGTGACCAGGGGGACAGCCGGCGGCCGGTGGGGTGTTTGCGCATTGGCAGTCCAGCCAGCCAGTCCGGTAAGAATGGCCATAGCTGCCATAACCAAAGCCAGAAAGCGTTGCCTCACGTGGTGACCGGGTCTGCCGTTTGTTGTACGTGCGGAATGACTGTTGAACGATGCGGGGGCCTGAATTTGTGTCAGGAATGAAATCATTTTCATTTCGGCTCGGATGCTACTGGTTGCATCTAACGGCCGTCAATGGACACGCCTATTCATTTTTGAATAGTCCGATCGGACTATCGTATGAGTCGGCTTCTGCGTGTAGCATTCCACCTGTTGGAGTCGTCTCTACTAATGACCGAAGCCCATCCCATACGCCTCTTCGTCGTCGATGACCATCAGGTCGTGCGCATGGGTGTGAAAAGCATGTTTGAGAGCGCTCCGGGCTTCGTGGTGGCCGGCACGGCCGCCTCCGGGCGCGAGGCGCTCGATGCTATCTCTGCGCTGGACGTAGACATACTGCTGACGGATTTGAGAATGCGCGAGATGAACGGCGATGTCCTCATCGCCGAGCTGCGCAAAGCGCGGCCTCTGATTCGAGCAGCGGTCCTTACCAACTACCACTCCGACGAAGAGGTCTACAACGCGATTAAGGCTGGAGCGCTGGGCTACATCCTGAAGAGTTCGACGCTGGAGCAAATTGTTGCTTCCGTACGCAGCGTTTTTCGTGGTGAATATGCCATTCCGCCGCATATCGCCTTTCAGTTTGCGCAGCGCGTGGCGCGTCACCAGCTCAGCGTAAGGGAGCTTGAAGTACTTCAGTTTGTCGCCAAAGGGAAAAAGAACCGGGAGATCGCCGACACGCTATCGATCAGCGAAAATACTGTGCGGAATCACGTCATCAACCTTCTGCAGAAGTTGCAATGCCGTGACCGTACCGAGGCGACCGCAGTAGCAATCCGGCAAGGACTCATCCAGGTTGACGACGATCAGGACTTCTCTGCCGGTGAGCCCTCAGCATAGCGCACGGGCAGCGAATTGCGCAGTCCACGCATGGCCCGCGCAAAGATTGAACCGCTCCACTCAATCAGCGTCAAATGCATTCCATACGGGGCTTTCAAGGTCAGCACCGTACCCTCCGGCAGGTTGTCGCGGATGGTGAGAGCGGCGCCAACCTCACTCGCCCGGCGTCCCATGCTGCGCATCCCGAAGCCGCTATGATGCGGCGCGGATTGTAGACCCCGGCCATTATCTTCCACGGTCAGGATAATGCTCTTTGCTTCATACCGGATCAGCACAGAGATGCACGTTGCACCGGAATGGCGCAATGCATTGGTGATACCTTCCCGTCCAATCTGGAACAAGGCATCGCGCACGGGCAGTGACATTGGCCGCACAGTTCCCTCCTCAGCAAAAACGACGGGGAAGTCTTCCGTATCCAGCATGGAACGAACGCAGCGTTCGAGCGCGACCAGCAGGTTCTTGCCTTCATCTTCACCGGGATGCAGCGCCGCAATGGTTGCGCTGGCCTCGCGATGAGTATGCGTGACCAGATCACAGGCCGTGTCCAGCCGGTCCAGCACGGTAGCGGAATCGATGGTTCCGGTTCGCAGGCAGTTTCTGAGTCCCT
>JAJZDO010000869.1 GCA_021805955.1 Acidobacteriota bacterium | reverse complement strand
GATGAAGTCGCTGCTGGATACCCGGCCGATCTATCACAAGTGCGACGAGACGATTCGCGGGCACGTGTTTTGCTCGTTTCTGGCGCTGCTGTTGCGCAAGGAACTCGATCACCGTTTGGCGCGCAGGCAGTGGAAGCTGGAATGGGCCGACGTGGTCCGGGACCTGGAACAACCTGGTGGAAATGGAAGTTGCGATCAACGGCAACGGGTACGTTTTTCGCGGCCAGACGCCGGGCGTGACGGGCAAGGTCTTTCAAGCCTGCGGTGTAGCCCTGCCGCCGGTGCTGCGCTCGTGCTGAACCCAGCTTCCGTTCGGCGCACGGGAGAGAAAGCGTGTCACTACGCCGTTTTAACAATCGTAACCTGCTGAAACAGTGAAACTTCCGCCATCATGGTGTAGAAGATGAGTCTGAGAAAATCGACGACGGGTGCTTGCATTTGCACTGACGATATGGTTGCGCTCATACTCACTCCTTCAGCCAACATAGCTCGGTTGTAGATCACAGCAAAACAGTTCGGATGCCGGTTAGGTCGCAGAAGTCGGCCATCGCCGCATAGAGATGTTTCCCATAGCCAAGGCACGCGTATTCATTCATCCAGTTTTGAAGAAGAGCTTCGATGTCGCAGTGCGCAGTTACAAAACCATGCGGCCAGAATGGTATGTTGCACTCCTGTAGCCGTTGTTGTAATTGATCCTTCGAAGGTTCAAAGATGCTGGCACGCACGAGTACCATCGTGAACTCTCCGTTCACGCGGCCCAGACGCGCCAACACCCCCTCCCCCGCCTTGCAAACTAACTTGACGGAGAGTCCGCCAGCCCCTCCTTCCGTAGGAATGCCATGTTCGGCAAATCCAGCAGGTCCTAGTTTGCTGGCGAGCGACGGCGGACAGGCGCCGTCTCCAATAATTTTGATCTCGTTCGTTTTCTTGTCAATGTGCTGGAGATCGCCGTAGTAGACGCGCTCTTCACTCAGCTTGGTCAGCAGAAAAACCGTGAGGGCCGTGTTGAAATCTCCTAGCGTGGACGTACCATAGCCGTCCTCCAACATCATGCTTTGCGCAAAACACGTGGCAGAGTAATCATCCGCCAGCCCAGGGAACGATTGAATGGTGTAGAAGTCGAATCCCTCGCGCTCGACAATCTGCTTCAGCGCCAGGTAGAGACGGATCGAGCGTTCATTCACTACATTCTCTGGCGGAACAGAACCGAAGAGTTGCTTCAACCGCGGTCCGAGTTGCTTGATTTCTTCCGGCGGAATTTGCTCGGCGGTCCGTATTACTTCTGTGGTGTCGCGAGAATCGATGTCGACCCCAAACATTCGCATCCATTGCGATGGATCAGCCGCCCCGCAGGTCTGGCCCATACCCCGGCCGCCAAACGTACCCATCGTAGAAAGGTTCAGCATGCTCTTCAAGTGTGCAGCTTGCGCAAAGCTGACGATGCTCGCAATGGTTTCGCTGGCTTCCACTTCTCCATAAACAAACTTGTGCGGCACTCCAATCTCAAGCAGACCGCCGTGCAGGACAAGCCCCCCGACCGGCCTCCAACCTTGCGAGCCGGGATGCGTCCATACCAACACTCCCTTGCCAGTCGCGGCATACTCTCGGATGGCGGCCACCATGTTCGCCGCCCAAACCCAGGTGCCAGAGAACAGGATGACCGCATCGACCTTCTCGTCGCGCTTCATCTGGCGTAGCGCAACTTTCGCCTCTTCCTTGGTCGCCACAACCACTGGATACTCGACTAACTGAACGCCCGCGGCGATGAGCTGTCGTTTCGCGGCGGCAAGTATCGACTCATCAATAAATGGCTTGCCCATGGGATCTAACAGACCGTCCTTATGAACACCGTACACAATAAAACCAATGGTTGGCTGAATCACGCATTTACTCCTAATTTATTTGCGGGGTTGCTGTACGACTTTCAAATCTGCTCAACAGAGAATTTAACTCGACATATTGCTTCTTTATCGGAAGGTAAGCGCGCGTAAGGTCACGATCCGGCTCAAATACCTTCTCCTCTCGAACCATTTGCTTCACCGCCTCACAGATGGTTGGATACTGTCCAACAGCTACGCTGGCAAGTATCGCGCCACCAAGGCACACAGATTCCGGACAGCTCATTAAGTGGAACCTGCGCTCGGCGATCGAGGACCGTAGCCACATGCCAAGCAGGGACCGTGTTCCTCCTCCGGTAGCATAGATGTCCGTAAACTGGCCGAGTATTTTCCCGAAAATGTCGGTCATGACGGAAAGTTCGCAGGCTATCCCTTCGAGGATTCCCTTGTAGATATCACCGCGATGGGAGCTTGCTGTAAGTCCCAGGATTGCACCCCGCGCGTTCGGATTGAAATCAGGGTTGCAAGTTCCAATCAGGTGCGGCACAACCTGCAAGCCGCTCGGCTGCTCCGGCGCGAGTAACTCGAGCGCAGACAAATACGCCTCCTCTGCTTCACTTGATAACCCGTCTGCATTCGGGGGACGAAGAAGATCGGAAAACCAATGGATCATGATGCCTGCCGGAAAATACGCCAGCGTAATGTATTTGTCCGGAATTACATGGCAATACGTATTCAGGCTATAGTCCAGTGCTTCCTCACTAATCTGGGGTTCATCGGAAGTAGCCGCGATACTCTCATACGTTCCTATCGAGTCGAAGACTTTTCCAGAAGTAATAACGCCCACTCCCACAGCACCACATGCCTGATCGTGCCCACCCACAATCATCAACGCGCCCGCACTTAGTCCAAGTTGCCGGGCTGCCTCGTGGGATAGTTTCCCCGCGATTGTTCCGGCGAGGACTGGGACTGGAAAGGAATCCTTCTCCATGCCAATAAGGGACAAGATCTCATCCGACCAGCATTTTTGGCGGATATCGAAGGCCATGAACCTGGAGGCGAGCGAGTAATCGATATACGGAGGAAGTCCAAGTCGCAAAAGGATATAGCTGATGACGCCAAGAAAACGAGTACCAGCCTGAAACAATTCCGGTTCATGTTTGCGCAGCCATAGCAACTTAGGCACGGGATACATGGTGTGAGAGGTATGGCCGGTCAGTTCGAATAGATGCTTACGACCAATCTGCTGCTCGCACCACGCAGCTTCTTCCGATGCGCGCGTATCAATATTCAAAATCGCAGAGCGAAGAGGCGCGCCAGCCGAGCCTACAGGGATGAGAGTTTCCCCGTGAGAACTGAGGCATACAGCCTCAATCGTACCCTCACGTTGTGAGCCGCAGATCGACCGCGATACGACAGTTACGGCATCCAGAAAAGCGTCAGGCTTCATTTCCGCAAACGATGGCTGGGGGAATTCCGGCGCGTACGAGTGCGTGCATTGCGCCAAGGTCTCGCCTGAGGAAGAGAACAACACTCCTTTGCAACGACTCGATCCTATATCAATCGCGAGCAGGCTCATGCAGCTGTCCTAACGATCATCCATCACTCGCCAAGCGCGTGGACGTTTTTATTTTTGTAAAAATGCACTCGCCGGTGACGAAAAGGTTCGTCCTGCTTTTCTCTCGACTATGCGAACTTCATTCTCTGCCACCGTCACACGATCGACGCCCCGAAAGTCCGCCGGCACATCGACGAGAAGGGCCATATAGCGAAGATTGACCGTCGCCTTTGCCGGCAGCCAGCAATAGGTAGGTTCATTGAACAAATGGCCTTGCGATATCGTCTCTCGCCTGGGAATCGCAAATGGCGTAGTGCTGAATTCCAAGCCCCTGCAGAAGGCTTGTTGGTTCCATGGTGCATGGGATCGCGCCAGGCGCTCTTCCCAGTTCCCCACCCATGGAAAATCCGCGCGACGGAATACATAAATCATCAACAGTTGCAATCTAGGGTTCGCGGCAGCGACATACCCGAACTCTACCTGCGGATCGAGCAGTTGGGCCGTGTATTGCGAGTAAATTTTGTCCGGCATCGTTCGCAAATCGTGTTGACTTCCATCCATCCCCGGCGCCATCGGCCATTCAAAGTCGGCATCGGGATGCACCAACATACTGCTACTGAAACTCTCGGAAGAAACTCTGCATTTGGTCGCAGGCATGTCGACGATGGTCGTTCCACATTCCAGAAACGGAGGCCCCAGCGTGACGTGCTCATTCCAGGAGATGGGACGATCCAGGCTCATCAGGTTTGTAGCGGATTCCTCGATGTACACCACGGGAGCATGTAGGTCGATCGAGAGTTTGCGTGAAAATTCTATTCTTGCTTCCAGCAGTGACAATCTGAATTCGGCAGTCGGCGCGCTGGTCTCCTTTGCCGCGGAGACGCTCCACTGCATAGCAGGCGCCTCGCCGTGCGTGCTGTGTCCGGCTGCAATTTCGTCGGCCGAAGGCGGCCCGAAAAAATCGAAGCTAAGACTGTGTCCGGCAATCCCCGCCAGCAATCTCCCATCCGGCAGCGGACCATACGTTGCAGCATCCGTGGTTACGTCGTACCGGTACGGTTCCATCGTCTTCCACGTTGGCCTCCACAGCGGATTGATTCCGGGATGGCGATTCGAAACCATCTCGCAAATGTGGCCGCCGCCTTCGAGCATGGAGACGTGCCCCCACTCGCCAGTAAGACGAAATCCAGGACGCCCGTCCAGCAGGTCGCCCACGCGCTCGAGTCTGTCGGTTCGCTCACTCTTCACTGTGGTCATGATTGCGCCAGCACCCCCGCATCCGCATGATCCAATACTGCACGCGCCTGCCGCAAAAATGCCAGCATATCATCAGCCTGGAAAACATTGCGACCAAAGAAAACGCCTGCAGCCCCAGCCTTGACTGCTCCGCGAACCACATCCAATGCGGCAGCATTCCGGCTCCCGCCAAGCACCAGAATTGGAATCGGGCACTCCTCAACCACGGACCGCATCGCCGCTACGCTGCCGGCATAATCCGTCTTGATCACATCGGCTCCCAACTCCACGGCCATCCGTGTGTGGAGTTTCAACCACTTGGAATCGCCCGGGTTTTCCACCCCTTTACCTCGCGCCAGCGTCTCCACAATCAGCGGAATTCCGATCTGTTCACACTCGCGGGCAACTCGAGCATTGCGCTCAACCTCCTTGGCCTCGAAGTCGGCATCTCCTGTGCCCACCACCATATACGTCAGCACCGCATCGGCGCCCTGGCGAAGCGCCTCTTCCGGCGTTGCCAACATACAACTGCGAAGCAGTCCGCCTGCACCTTCCGACAGGGAATTCCACACCGTCGTCCAATCGATCCGCGCGATGATCCCGGGCGTCCTGCCTGGGCCTAGAGATTCCGCGCAGTGGCGTAGCAGGCCCAGGTTGAGCAGAATTCCATCCACACCGGCATCGGCAAACTGCCTAATTTGATGACTTGGATTTTCCGTCCCGCGTACTGGCCCCAATACCAGCGCATGGTCGAACGCAACCACCAGGGAACCGCGTCCTGGCCCCCGCAAAATCCGATTGAGGCGAATTGCCTTTCCAACGTCTCCCAAGACCCCCCCCTTAGCTTGTCGTTTCTATGCAAACTTGGTTACACTTTTCATAAAGTATCGAGAAAACGCTTCGAATGTCAATCCTTTGTGTTCATTATTATTCCTTTATGATCGCTTTGACGAGCGATATCTGCGGAAATGAGGCATTGCTGCTATGCTCAGAATCGTTATGATCGACAGCGGGGCGACAAGCATCGCGGTGCGAGATATAGAGGGCTAGAACATGCTCGCTGAGGAACGGCGTTTCCGAATTTGTGAAGTGCTCGCCAGGCAGCGCACTGTGAGCGCTACTGAGCTGAAAACGACGCTTGGCGTGACCGCCGCGACGATCCGCAGAGATCTGGCGGCACTGGAAGAAGAAGGCTTGCTGGTGCGCTCCCATGGAGGAGCCGTTTCCAAGACGACCAGCACCAACTTCCAGCCGTCCTATGAAGCTCTTGGAAGGATCAATCTGGAACAGAAGCAGTGGATTGCGGAAGCAGCCGCAAAATTGATTCTCGACGGCGATACAGTTTTTCTGGAAGGCAGCACCACAGTGTACGAGCTCGCCGTGCACCTGCTGCAGCGGAACCGTCTCACGGTAGTCACCAACTCACCGTTGATCGTCTGCCAGCTGCAACGGGCTGCACACATCAATGTCATGTGCACAGGAGGCGACCTGCAGCGCGATATCTTCTATCTTTCAGGGCTGTGGGCGCAGCGGTCGTTGACTGAAATTCGAGTGGACAAGGCTGTTCTGGGCATCAGCGCGATCGATCCGGACTATGGCATTTCGACGGCGAGTCAGAGTGAAGCTTCGATCAAAAAACAGATCACGAAAGTTGCCAAGGAACGGATCGGATTGGCCGACCACAGCAAATTCGGCAATCAAGGGTTCGCCTATGTCGGGCCATCCACCGACATTCATACGCTGGTGACAGATTCCGGCACCGACCAGAAATACATCACCACTCTGCGGGAATCTGGAGTCCAGGTCATCGTCGCCGGACGGCAAGAGAACCGCACATCTGCCGGCCGAACCCAGCCGACCGCCGGATAAATGTTTCCGGCTGCGTTAGTACTCCGGAGAAATCAACTTATCCAACTCGGAAATTGAAAACGTATCAGACTTACGACCTTAAACATCTGCTGCATTGGACCCAGTGGCGAAGATGACATCAATTGTGAGCCATGTGCTGCCACGATCGAAAGCGCGGATCGCCTCCGCCAATCTTCTATCCGCAACTGTAGTACTGGATCGGTTCTTCTGATGTCATAGGTTGCCGAGATACCGTTCGCGCAGACTTCTCTTTTAGGGAAGGCCGCGATTCGCTCGTTTGCTTCGCTATACACCTTCAGGAAAATCGGCCTAATGCGGCGCCGGACCCAGCACCACCTGAACGAAATCGTCCGGCCGAATGAGTTTCGCGAAGGCCGCGCGCACTTGATCTGCCGTCATTGAAAAATAGAGCTTCGCCGCAACTTCCGGTTCATCCAGAGGAAGTCCCATCACAGCGCGCCGCAGGAGGCCCGCGGCAACGCTGCTTTCGCTGGCTTCCGCCAGCGGAATCTGCCGCAGCAACAAAGCCTTCGCCTGCTGCAATTCCGCTGGGGTGGCGTCGGTCGTTTGCATCTCTCGCAAATCGCGAGCGATCAGAGCGTTCGCCTTCGAGACATTCCCGGGATTGGCTCCATACGTTACTGAGAAAACAGTCCGTGTTTTTTCGGCCGCGAGCGCGTTCGAAACGAAGTATACGTACCCCGTCTTCTCCCGCAAGTCGCGATATAACCGCGTGGCGTAGAATCCGCCTCCCAACACGTGATTGCCCAGTTCCAAGGCATAGTACTCAGGGTCGAAGCGATTCATGGGCAGCTCTTCGGAAAGCGAAACGCTGTCTTGAACACGCGTGGGATCGGGCACGTCTTTCGCCGTCGGGTGATTGGGCGGGACAGGCTCAAGATCCACCTGAGGTTTTGGCCCCGTCGCTTTCCAACTGTCGAAGTCTTTTTCGATCGCGGCGCGAGCTTCCTCCGGTGTAATGTCTCCGATCACAACGATGGTAGTCAAATCGGGACGAAAGGTCTTCGCGTAATAGTTTTGGACATCGTTCAAAGTCAGGGAATCGACCGTTTGCGGGGTCGCCTGACGCAACGCCGGGTCTTTGGGTGGCAACAATCCTTTCGATTGCGCGCGGTCGGCCAGGTAGCGGGGACTCTTGAGCACGTCCGCCAGAGACTGCGACGTCTGCTGCTGCACGATTTTGAATGCGGGCGCGGGCAGCGCCGGATGAAGTTCGTTGTCGGCGAGCAAAAACAGTCCGCGGTCAAAATAC
This sequence comes from Acidobacteriota bacterium, assembly GCA_021805955.1. The sequence goes on along the minus strand of JAJZDO010000869.1, from coordinate 2,823 downwards.
TGTTTCAATACTTGCAGGGAAAAGTCCGAACCTGCGGACTCATTTGCGCCGATGTCATCGAGCGCCTTCTGGAACGCGATTCGATCAAGCGTCGTGGTGCCGTAGGAAAACAGGTCGCCGAGTACACTGCCAACGCCGTCCTGACCGGCAGGCGTTTCCAGGCTGCCTTGATGGCGGATATGTCCCATCACAGTGACGGTTGGAGTGGTTCGGTCGGTCTGGACAATCAGCCGAATCCCATTCGGCAGTACGGTGTCGGAGGGATGCAGGTTCCATTTCGGCAGCGCCAGTTTGCTCAGTTCAGTTTCTGCCCAGGGCGGCAATGGCACTGGTTTGGTCGGCGCGCTGGTCACTTTTTCGCCGCCGCCAAATCCCTTGCCGGCAACCGGCGCGCCCGATGGCTGCGGTTGCAGCGTCCCGACAATCGCGTTCTGCTCCACCAGGTACTGCTTCGCAACCCGGTTCACATCCTCCACTGTAACTTTCCTGATCGCGTCGACATCCTGCTCCGGCGATGTCCGACCCTCGCCGGCGACTGCCTCCGACCACAGATTGGCCAGTCCGGGAATGGAGTTGCGATTGAATTCCGCCGAAGAAATCTCGCTCCGCTTGGCGGCCGCTACCAGGTCTGGAGAGAGCCCCTGCGCGACATCGTCGGCCAGCAATTTGCGAATGGTTGCGTCCATTGCGGCCGGGTTCCCGTTCGATGGCAACACGACGTAGGCCATCCCCATGCTTGCCTTGCGATAGGTCTCCTCCATCTGAAAACCTGCGCCCAGAGCCTTTCCGTCCGCGACCAGGCCGTAAATCGCGCCGCGCTGGCTGGCCAGCACGTCCGCCAGAATGGTGGCTGCGGCATAATCTGGGCTGTCCGTCCCGGGCATACGAAACGCGAGAATGCTAATGATATAGGGGTCGTCGGTCGGCACCGTGAAACTGTCCGCCTTGACGGGCGCCAGACTCACCTGCGGGCGTGGCGGCAGCGCCCGTCTCGGAATGTCCCCATACAGTTTCTCGATGGTGGCGATCGTCGCGGTCGGATCGACATCGCCGGCAATCACCAGGGTCGCGTTGTTGGGAGCGTACCACTTCTCGTGGAAACTCTGCAGCATCTCCGCCGTGGTGGCGTCGAAGGATGGCTTGGTGCCCAACGGATCATGCGCGTAGGGCGTTCCCGCGAACATGTCTCCGTTCATGCGGGTAATCAGTTTATAGCTGGGATCGGAAAGGTCCCGCGCCACTTCCTGCTCGATCGCGCCGCGCTCCTGCGTCCATTCCGCTGCGGAATCGGTCGCCTGTTTCATGCAGTCGGCATCCGCATGCAAGGCGATGTCCAGGTCGTGTGCCGGAACCGTCTCGTAATATTGCGTAATATTTTGCTGCGTATCGGCGTTGTTGTCGCCGCCCAACTGGGCATAGATGGCCGCCGTCTGGTCCGCCGACATTCCGGAGCAGCCTCGGAACATCATGTGCTCCTGGGCGTGCGCCATTCCAGGAAAACCTGCGGGTGTTTCGTCGCCGCCCACCCGGTAGTTTTCATACACGCTGACGGCAGGCGCCAGCGGGTTGGTAATGATGATGACATGCAGCCCATTCTTCAATGTGGCCCGAGTGACATTCGATTGAGCCGCGGAAGGCAGTGCTGCCGCTAGCAGCAGAATCAGGGTGGAGAGCGCTTGTCTTGGCATTGTATGTTCGTGTCTTTTCAGATCGAGTGTGCACAGATAGGGACTGGAAGCTTGAGCAGTGGCCGTCATCGCAAAATCCGCTGGCGCTCACAGACTGCTACATACCAGTTTAGACGAGTGCTTTTCGGTTTTCGATAGCCGCGGCCTGCGTCCAAGGAATATATACGCCGTTGCCAACGCAGAAGTTGCGCTCAACGATGCGCATATTTGCCCGTTCTCAAACGTCCAACTAGCAGCGGTCGCAACGTCTCCCTGAAAGCCGAGTTCACTCCACGCGCATTTCAAGGACCGATAGACCCTGCAAGACTGTGACATGTATCACGCGGCAGCGATGGAGTTTATGGTATGAAAGAAAGAGGCCTATGAAAAACGTATTTGTAGTGGGCGCAGGCCCTGCCGGTCTGTTTGCTGCCCAGAAAATTGCTCTGGCAGGACATCAGGTGTTCCTTTTCAATCGGGACATTAAGCCTGGCGGCCTGGCGGAGTATGGAATCTATCCACTGAAAGACAAAATGAAATTTGGACTGCGCAAGCAGTTTGCCAAGGTTCTTGGCCTGCCGAATCTACATTATCTCGGTCATGTAAAGATCGGCGATGGATATGATCTGACGCTGGACGACTTGCGCGCGATGAATCCCTCGGCCATCGTATTTTCCTGCGGGGCCCAGGGCTATAACGAGCTTGGTCTGCCCGGCGAAAACAGCGCGGGCGTCTACTCGGCAAAAGATTTTGTCTATGCCTACAATCAACTGCCTCCCTACGCGTCCATGGACTTCTCCACGGGCAAGCGTGTGGCCATTATCGGGATGGGCAATGTGGCCGCCGACATCATGCGCTGGCTGCTCAGGGACAATCCGCACCGCCAGACCGAAGAGGTGATTGTGGTGGCGCGCCGGGGTCCCTATGAGGCCAAGTTCGACAAAAAAGAAATTGGGTATGTGGAGGAGTACATCCCGCGCGAAGAGTTCCTGCGCGAACTGGATCGCATTCGGGAGACGTGCGCCGCCTGCAATCAAGACCTGTCGGTGGAGAAACTGGGCGACGCCACGTTCCCATTTCTGACGAAAACTTTTCCCGCGGAGGAGCGGCCCAGGCTGACCTTCCGCTTTCTTTCTTCATCCAAGGAATATATACG
>JAJZDO010000934.1 GCA_021805955.1 Acidobacteriota bacterium | reverse complement strand
CAACGATAAGTTTATGAACCCGGTGCCGACGGTGGTGACCCGACCGGGCAGCTACGGACGCACGTTGCGCAGGCTGCTGACCGAGAGGCGCCGCGGCGACCCGGAACGCGCACTGGGGCCTTTTCCGACCGACACCAGCATCTATGCGCAGCAGCCAGTCCATGGCTTACGATTGACCTGGATGGGCCACTCCACGCTGTTGATTGAGATCGATGGCCGTCGAATTCTTACCGATCCTTTGTGGAGCGAACGCGCATCCTTCGTCCAGTTTGCGGGGCCGAAGCGCTTCTATCCACCGCCCTTGGCGCTGCAGGACGTGCCGCCGCTCGACGCTATTCTTTTTTCCCACGATCACTACGATCATCTGGATCGCGCGACCGTGGCCAAGATCGCCCGACTGCCCTCCTGGGCGAATGTGCCCGTGGTTTGTTCCGTGGGTGTCGGTCGGTATCTGGAATCGTGGGGCATTGCCCGTTCGCGCATCCGGGAAATGAACTGGGGCGACACGGTATCGATTGCGGCGGACCTTCAGGTAACGGCCACGCCTGCGCGCCACTTTTCCGGGCGTGGGCTGTGGGGAAGAAATGAGACGCTGTGGTCGTCCTTCGTCATTCGCGGAAGCCGGCACAATATTTTCTTCGGGGCAGACTCGGGGATGTTCCCCGGCTTTCAACAGATTGGAGATAGTTACGGGCCGTTCGATTTGACGATGCTGGAGATTGGCGCATATGACGCAGACTGGCCCGACATCCACATGGGTCCCGCGAAGGCGGCTGAGGCACACATCGCGCTCCAGGGAAAGCTGCTGCTGCCCATCCATTGGGGCTTGTTCAATCTGGCATTCCACACCTGGCGCGAGCCGGTGGAGTGGCTGATGCGGGAAGCGGAGCAAAAGAACATTCGCCTTCTGCTGCCCAGGCCGGGTACGCCGACGGAAGTGTCTGGCGCGAGCCTGCACACCTTCTGGTGGGAAACTGAAACGAGTTGACGCAACCCGGCAACGATCGCATCGATTTTGTCCTCTTACCCAATAGAGAGGTACAAAAATGAATGGAAATCTGGCAGGAAAAACGATCGCGATTTTGGCCACGGACGGCTTCGAACAAGTGGAGCTGATAGAGCCGAGGAAAGCGCTGGAACAGGCCGGCGCGAAGACCCATGTCATTGCCCCGCACGGCGGCGAAATCAAAGGTTGGGAGTCCACCGACTGGGGCGAAAAGGTGAAGGTGGACAAGGAAGTCAGCCAGGCGTCTGCGGACAGCTACGACGGCCTCCTGCTGCCGGGCGGAGTCATGAATCCAGACACCCTGCGAACCAAGCCTGAGGCGGTGGCGTTCATCAAGAAATTTTTCGATTCGGGCAAGCCTGTCGCCGCGATCTGCCACGGTCCCTGGACTCTGATAGAAGCCGGGGTGGTGAAGGGGTTGAAGATGACTTCCTGGCCTTCTTTGAAGACCGATCTGAAAAATGCGGGAGCGAACTGGGTCGATGAGACTGTGGTGACCGACAGAAATTTGACGACCAGCCGCAAGCCCGACGATATACCTGCATTCAACCAGAGGATTGTCGAGCAGTTTTCCGGGGTAAGGCAGATGCCGCGCAAGAGCGCGTAGAACAACGAATGTTGCAGCATGTTTTCAACGAAAGACCTCGTATGCAGACTGCGAGGTTTTTTCGTTTTGTACCGTAGAAGATCAAGAAAATCGATCCGATACGCGGAGATCGCCCAGCTATTCCGGCAGCGGTTTGAGCGTGATTGTCCGTCCCGTCCGTGCAGATTCGCGGGCCGCGTCCAGAATCTGCATGACGATCATGTTGGTATCGAGCGCCGTTGGATCGCCTTTCGGTACCAGCTTGCCTGCCAGCACCGCCTCCAGGTAGTGGATGGAAGAGTCGTTGGGTGGAGCGATCGGCGGCGATGTCTGGAGCGCGGGCAGTTGGTCCTTGGCGAAGCGCACGAGCAGTTGGTTCGACTTTTTGGTGAATGCGGTGCCTGCCGTCCCGTAAACTTCCATGTCTTTGATGTCGAAGGTCCAGTTCCAGGAAGCCATGATTACCGCCTGAGCCTTGGGGTAACGGACGATGATGGTAGCGTCGTCGTCTACGTGGGGATAAAGATTCGGCTTGTCGGTTTGGGTCACGGCGGTCACGCTGATTGGGGTCTCTCCGTGCATCATCCAGGTCATCAAGTCCGCGCCGTAGCAGCCAAAATCGAACAGCGCGCCCGCGCCATTTTTGTTGGGGTCGGTCAGCCAACTTAGAAATTCCGGACCGACGCCGATCTCCTGCGGCCCCTGGTGCCCATCGCGGACGATGACTTTGCGCAGTTCGCCAAGCTTGCCTTGCTGCAGCAATTCGTAGGCTTCATGGTTGCTCGCGTACCACGTCGTTTCATAGTTCACCAGCACCTGAATGTGGTGAACGCGCGCCGTCTGCCGGATCGCCAGCGCATCTGCGAGCGAAGTTGCCAGCGGTTTTTCTACCATCACGTCCACGCCATGGTCCGCGGCAATTTCAATGGCGTGGCGATGGTCGCTGATGGCGGTGTAGACGAGAATGGCCTGCGGATGGGTGCGCTCCAGCATGGCGCCAATGTCGGTATAGAAGATCTTCGGGTCCAGCCCATACTTCTTCTGGTACTTGCCTGCCAGCGCGGTATCGGGTTCTTCAATGCCGACAAGTTGGACCTCAGGATGGTTCGGCAGTTGGGGCAGAAAGCCCGCAACGTGGCCATGCACCAGGCCGACGACCGCGACGCGGACCGGGTTGCTCTGCACATTGGCAAAAAGCGTGGAAGCGAAAAATAAAGGCAAAAAACCAAGCGTTCTTGTGAAGGCGAACTTTCGTGGCAGAATGAAATTCATCGCGAGTAGAGGTCTCCCGTTCGAGCGAAATCGATTTTACTCCCACCGTTTGCTAGTGTCCTGAGTCATTAGTTCGTAACTTAATCGAAGACGATAATTCCGACTTTAAACAATAGGAAAACGCAGGTCCCTCCACTTCGCTGCGCTTCGGTCGGGATGACAAAACTATGTAATGAATTAATGACTCAGGACACTAGCAGAGA
>JAJZDO010000881.1 GCA_021805955.1 Acidobacteriota bacterium | reverse complement strand
GTACATAGACTTTATCCGCCTGGTCGCGCGAGAAGGCAGTATCCAGGCGAGTCAGGTGGCCATCCGAGTACATTGCTTCAAGCTCCTCTCGATAGAGATAGTCCGTCGTCGCACTACGCTCGCCAAAAAAAAGCCAGTTGCGTCCTTTCGCGCCCAAGGCACGGCGCTCATGCAGGAACCCTCGAAACGGAGCAATGCCTGTACCGGGACCAATCATGATGATGGGCGCACCGGAATCCTTCGGCAGTTTGAACTTCTTGTTGGGCTGGATGTAAATTGGGAGGCGGTCGGAGACGGAGGCGCGATCTGCAAAGAGCGTTGAGCAAACGCCCCCGCGTTCGCGATTGTGCGCTGTATAACGAACGACGGCGACGGTGGTGTGAATTTGGCCGGCATGTGCGAACGGACTCGAGGAGATGGAATAGAGCCTCGGCGTGAGCTTTGGAAGCATGGCGACGAATTCGGCTGGATCTTCAATGACACCGGGGCATTCAATCAACAGATCGATGAGGCCGCGGTCGTAAACATATCGGTCAAGGTGTTCCTGCTGTTCCGGACGAAGCAGATCGAGAAGTTTTGAACACTTGCCAAGCGTGGCGTATTCCTTCAGCGTCTTGCGGTTCAGTCGCGTGATCTGTAGATGGTGGGTTAACGCATCGTGGAGCGTTGTCTTGCCCGTCTTGCCGCACGGCACTTTTTCATTGCCGTTGAACTGCAATCTCTGGAGAATCTCTGCAACGAGGTTGAGATCGTTCTGGGGAATCACTCCGCAGGCGTCGCCCACCTCGTAGAGAAGACCGCTTCCTTCGATCGAAAAAGCAAGATGGAGAGTTGATTTGCTTGAGCCGCTGTCAGTCAGATCTCTCTTATCGACCAATGGCGCCAACAACGGGTTGTCGCGCGAGAAGGTTGCGGTCGGCATTGTCTTGACTGCAGAAGACGAATCTTCCACGCCAATCCGTTTTGTTTCGCTCCCGGCGGATGGAGGCGAGGACGTGTCTTTTTTGTGTCCGGCTGCAATCTCACTCAGTCGGGGAATGAGCGTGGACTTCCACAGTTCAAAAGGCTCGTCCACATCCACGTCGCATTCGACCCTGTTGCAGATCGGGTTTGCCCCCAGCGCGGCGAGCTTGGTGTCCAGGTCGAGACCGAACTTGCAGAAATGTTCGTAGTGCTTGTCGCCCAACGCGAAAACAGCATACGAAAGGTTCTCAAAACGAGGAAAGTGCTCCAGGCACAACTGCTCATAGAAAGGTTGCACTCCGTCCGGCGGGTCTCCATCGCCATAGGTGCTGGCGAGGAGCAAAGCGTATTTCTCCGCTGCCAACGCTGCCGGAGTGTAGCCCACCAATGTGGAGACGGCGGGCACATGCCCCTGGGCTTTCAGCTCTTTGGCCAACTTGCGCGCGAGTCCTTCGGCTGTGCCGGACTGCGACGCATACAGCACGGCAATGCGAAGCGAAGGTCTGGTCAGCTCTGTTCCAGGCTGAGGAGCCGACGAGAAGATTCCCGCAAGCAGGCCATTGAGCCATGCGCGTTGTTCAGGTGTAAATGGGGCATTCTCGGGAATATGGGGCACGCTTGCGACCATTGCTATACTTGCTCCTTCACTGCGCAGAAAGACTGCATTTCCTTCATGCTGTGCCTGCGACTGAATTCGAGAAATGATTCATCAGGTTTCCGGCGCTCCGTATAGGCGCCGAAAAGTTGTTCCAGCACGGGAGGCAGTTCGCTGAATGGGATTGCTGAGATCAACTCACGCGCCAGCCCTCGATCCTGATCCGAGCCACCGCCGATGACAACCTGATAGCCCTCTGCGCCTGCAACCTTTGTACCGAGAAGCCCAATGTCGCCGATGTAGTGCTGAGCGCAGGAGTGTGGACAGCCGGTGACGTGCAGGTTCACGGGTTGCTCGATTTTGAACCGTGAATCGAGCAGATTGGCGAGCGTGACAGCATGGAATTTGGTATCGGTGGCGGAATACCGGCAGCCGCGATTCCCCGTGCAGGCCACTGTTCCGCGCAGTACCGTGCCAGCCGCGCAATCGAGGCCTGCGGCACGAATACTTGTTAGCGCCGCTTCCAGGCTCTCGCTGGGGATATTGGGGAGCAGCAGATTCTGCCAGACGGTGAGCCGCATCTCCCCGCTACCAAATTTCTCCGCGATATCGGCAATAGCTTGCATCTGGTCCGCCGGCAGACGGCCAACAGGCACCGAGAGACCGATGTAGTTGAGGCCGGGCTGGCGTTGAGGATGGACGCCAATGTGTCCGGCGCGGTCAATTGGACGCCGAGGTTCGCAGTCTTCAGGGGCAAATCGAACCAGCGGAAAGGCAAGCAGTTTTTCCGTTTCCGCAACGAACCGTTCCACACCCCATTTGTCGATCAGATACTTTAACCGTGCCTTCTTCCGATCCGTGCGATCGCCGTTCTCGTTGAAGACGCGAATCATGGCGGCGGCGACCGCTACAGTCTCTTCCGGGCGCAACAGCAAGCCGCAATCGGATGCGAATTGCTTGTGCCCGGTGATGCCACAAAGCAGGATGCGAAAGTAGACACCTGCTGGAACGTCACGGCCCTTGCCAACCTGCGTCGCAATGAAACCTATATCGTTGGTGTCTGCAACCGCGCTGATGGAGCCGCCGCTGTCAAATGCCACATTGAACTTGCGCGGCAGCCCATACATGTCGCGCGAATTCAGGATGTAATTGTGGAGCGCTTCGGCGAGTGGGGCTACATCGTAGAGTTCGGTGGGGTCAATGCCTGTGATCGGCGAGGCGGTAATGTTACGTATGTTGTCGGCGCCTGAGCCGCGCGAAGTAAGTCCGAGTTCATTCACCTTATTGAGCACGCGGACAATGTCTTTGGGTTGAAACTCACGAATTTGCAAGTTGGCGCGCGTGGTGATGTCCGTTCGGCCAGAGCCCCAATCCTCAGCCATACGCGCAAGACCACGCATCTGTTGAGATGTGAGAATTCCCCCCGGAACACGCAGACGCAACATGAAGGAATTCTGGGCAGGCGCTACGTAGAATAGACCGTGGAATTTGAAGCGGAAGATGTCTTCTG
>JAJZDO010000999.1 GCA_021805955.1 Acidobacteriota bacterium | reverse complement strand
TCCTCAGCATCGTCTACCACGGCGGCACCTGCTCAGGAGGCTTTTATCCGGATGGGATGAACGGCAACATCAAATGCACATCGTAAAGGCAACTCAACCCTGAGCGATATGCTGGCGGCGATTCCCCCTCGCCGCCAGCGTCGTCTTATTCAACGTCGGCACTTTGCGTTACGCCTCGGCGCGAACTCATGTCCTTCTCTACGAATGCTGCGGCTGCCGCGCCTGGATTCCTTCGCCGACCGGTCCCTTGTGGTGCAATTTTGCATTCAGCCATTCGGTCATTTGGCGCTCCCAGTCGGGATCGCCCGGAAGCTTATACCATCCGCCGGTGCCATGACTGCCCCCCGGTATGCGGATGATTTTAGAACTCACGCCGTCTTTTTTAAGTGCTGCGTCAAGATTGGTGGCTTCTGTGAATGGAATATATTCATCCTTATCGCCTAGGATCTGCAGGAACGGGGGCGCATTCTTCGAGACATACGTAATCGGAGAGGCCTCGCGCAGCGCCTCTTGCTTGCCTTTCTGTTGGATGAGCGGATCGAGAAGTGCGTGGACGTCGCTATTCAGCGGTACCGTCGCAAAACTGCTTTGTGCAAACAAGGAAACCACCGCCTGCACCTTCGCGCTCTCACGATCGACTGGATCGGCGGCATTCGGATCGCCTGCAGCTCCTCGCAGGCCGACCATGTTGCTCAGAAAGCCGCCGGCGGAGCCGCCGACCAGCGCAATCTCGTTCGGCTCGGCATTCCACTGCTTCGCGTTGTAGCGCAGATACCGGATCGCTCTTTCGACATCCTGCACCATGTAGGGGTATGGATATTGCGGAGCCAGCCTGTAATTGATGGAGAAGACCGCGTAGCCCGCCGGAGCCAGGAAGTCCGCGCAGTAGGCCTCGCTGCCGCTTCTACTGTTACCCCGTCTATACCCTCCGCCGTGAATGATGATTGCGATGGGGTGCTTGCCAGTCCCCATGGGAGCGTAATAGTCCATGGTGAGCGTCTGGCCATCGGCGACACCGTACACCAGTCCACTCTGAGTGGGCGTTCGAACTTTTTGTGCCACCAGAGCGACCGGCCCAATGAGCCAAAAGACGCAAAGAAAAGCACGGCATGCGCGTGGAAGAAAGGTCATGATGGGTCCTTGAATAGTGCGTATAACAAAACATACGGTGCTGTCGGGCGGGAAGGACGAAGCTGAGAAACGCAAGGTGGATCTGTTGCCAGCCATCGAAGCCGCACACGCAGCGGGTGCAGAGAGATTGCGTGCTGTCGCCTCTGCCCTTAATGAGCAGGGTATCACTGCGCCGGGTGGTGGTGAATGATCCGCTGTACAGGTTCGCCGCATCGTGACGGTTGTTACTCGCTGAGAGACGCGGCCTCCAAATGGCCGGTAGAACCCTTCCAAGGATTCACCCGTAAGGAAAATCCTAAAAAAAGAATTGCAGCCTCTGAGCGTATTTACGGAAGACAACCTCATCTGGATTGCCCAGACGCTGAATGGTGGAGATCCAGGAGTTGGAATTACTCCTGACCAAATGCCGATTCTCATTGGCTGGCTACAAGAGGCTGTGAAGGAGCTTGAGGCTGAGGCCGCTTTCTAAGATGAATGGTTCATTAGGGCATGGCGACCGAGCAATCAAGCGTTGCCTTCCGCGTCCGCTTCGCCCAAAACGATGCTGAAAAACTCCTCGGCGTCGAACTTGAACCTCTCGCCAACTATGTGGAGGGGTACCAATGCGGCGGCCCGAAAAACCGCTTCGTTGGTCAGGATGCAACCATGGTTGTCAGGAACTTCCATTGACCATCCGCGCATACGTTCATCTTTCAGCATTTTCAAAAGACATTCCATCCGTTCGCTGATGGCAAATGGGCGCTCGGAAGGCATAGGGTAACGGTCGGCCAGAATAGCGATCTGCGTGTACCAGTCAGCCCCTTCGTCATGCCGCTTCGCCATCTCCGTAACAAGGTACACAATCTCTTCCGGCTCGATTCGAGCCTGCTGTGCTTCCACAACCTTTCTCGGCGGCTTCGCCATGCTCTCTCTCCTCATAGAGTCAACGCAAGTTCCATTTACAGAAGGAAAGACATACACCCGGTACAATTTCCGCTGCAGTGGTTTCTATCTTCCGCTTGAATTTCCATCTAAACGACCACCGACTGAAAGTCGCGGGTTGCGGCTGAAGCCGCCTGAAGCACTCCCGGCTGAAGCCGGCTTAAGGCTCCGTGGGCGCTGTAATCTTAAAGCTCTCCGTATCATCGTCCCATTTCTGGTTCTCGATGTACGCCTGGATCGTCTTCTCGTCCACCGCGCCCACCGTCGCGCAGAAATATCCTCGCGCCCACAAATGCTGCCCCCAGTACCGCTTCCGCAGGTGCGGAAATTCCTCCTGCAACATCCGGCTCGACCGCCCCTTCAAATACTGCACCAGCTTGGCTGGCGCCAACTGCGGCGGCGCCGCCACCAGCAGATGAATGTGATCCGGCGACACCGCTCCCCGCACTATCGTCACCTCTCACGCCGGGATCGAACCGACGCATAAAGGTTTTGCAGTTTTGGTTATCCAATCTAAGTTGTTGACGAATATGGGCATTTCCGTCGGACGATGTGCCTAAAAATAGCCGATTTTTGCCCTGTTTTGTCGCTTATTGGCAGCCAAATGGCAGCCAGCAAATCTACCGCTGCCAGTTCACCAATTTTCCCCGAGTCGGGCATAGAACCGGTTGTGGCGAGGAGGCTTTGCCAACCGGCCTTGCTCATCTTGAGCCGCTGTCCGCTCGACAGCAGCAACCAGCCTTTTGTCCGCCCTTCCCGAGTGGGGAAAGGAACATCATTATCTTTCTATTCTGCGCGCAAAGCGATTGCCGGATCGATGCTTGCTGCGCGAAAGGATGGTAATACGCAGGCCGCCAGCGCAACTGCTACTAGCAGTACGCCGGATGCCACATATGCGATGGCATCGAATGCAGAAATGCCAAAGAGTAGATTTGACACCAGGCTAGAAAGGCTTGTTGCGATAACGATACCGATGCTGATGCCGAGACCGACGAGCTTCATTGCATCTTTCACTACC
>JAJZDO010000582.1 GCA_021805955.1 Acidobacteriota bacterium | reverse complement strand
AGGCACCGGCAGCCTCGTCGCCCTGCAAACAAGCGCGTATGCGTAGGACCCGATTGATTGCCAACTGCTGTACCCAGCACCGGCTCAGCGAGTTCCGCACCCTTTGGGCTGTTTGCGTCGCGCGGAACTTGCATGGATCCATGCAGGGTTACGACGGAAGCATCAGCAGGCGTCGCAGGAAGGAAAGTCACACCGAAATAAAGATCAATCAGACCCGCATAGTCGAAGGGCTGGTTCAGCGTAGCTCCTCCACTGATCTTCTTCGCAGCTGTCGTGTCGCGCTTGCCGTCCGAGGAGAAGGCAAATTTCGTGTAGTTGTACTGCGCTGCCTCTTCCAGATCGCCAAGCCCACTGGGCCAGGAGACGAGCGCTCGCACATACTGCCCGTTCTGCTGGACCGCAACTTTGACATCGATGACATAACTTTCGTTGAAGAGAAAAGTCTTGGTTACCTCAAGCGGCCCGTCGGCATAGCGAAAGACGATGCCCGTGGGAGCAGTAACATCTCCCGTGACCGAGGGCCTGTAAAGCACATTGTTCAACTGCGCGGTCAACTCCGGCTCATAAGTATAAAGCGACAGTGGCAATCCAAAACGTGACGCCGCCGCCTGATTGACAAGGTCAAGCGGATGTCCGTGAGAGTCCTTATATCTTTTGAGAATCCAGCTTTTGACCTGTGCGCCACGATTGGTGAAGGTAATACGATAAAGATCGTTTTCGACCGTCGTGGTGGACTCCGCGACAGCCTGAATTCTGGCAGCAGATGACGAGGCAGCCGCAGGTGTCACTGGTACTAGCCCTGGCGCATGTGTCGCGGGCGACGAGGCTGCCGGTGCCTGCGGCGGCACGGGCGGCTTGAAATATTGAAAAGCCATGAGCGCGCCAAGGGCAAGCAGCGTAAAGATGAGCATGGAGCGCATATCGCCGCCGCCGGAGCCGGGCGAAGAAGCATTGGGATTGCGAATTTCAGCCAAAGAAGTTTGTCCTGTCGTTGAGCCTGCGCAGCAAGGGGAAAATCCGCGCTACGTTTCTATGGTAATGGGTGATGTTCCCGCGTCATCGCATCCAGGGCCGCAATCGGCAACGGAACGGGGTCAAATCCACCCTGCGTGAATGGATGGCAGCGAGCAAGACGAAAAATGGCTAGTCGCGCCCCATGTGCGGCGCCGTGCACTTGAATGGCCTCGGCTGCATATTCGGAACAAGTGGGATAAAAACGACATCCGCCCGGAAAGACGGAATGAATTGCCGGAGAAATCCAGCGCCAATATAAGGAAAGAAATGCTAACAGCGCGCGACGCATCATCTCTCCGCCTCCGCCAATCGACTGTTCGCAGACGCAGGCAAAGGTCCAAGTGGCTCTCTGCCTTTATCTGCGAGTGTCGGTGAACTCGCCCTCTTCATCAATGCACTCGGGTTACGTTGCACACACTCTGCCGCGCGAGAAAAAATACCCCGCATTTCGGCGAGTAGATCAAGATACTTCATGCTGAGCACAGAGCGACGGGGATGCAGAATCAAGTCAAGCCCCGGAGGCAACAACTCCAGATGAGCACGAATCGCCGCTCGAAGCCTTCGCTTGATGCGGTTGCGATCATGCGCTTTGCCAAGCACTTTTCCCACAGTCAGGCCAACGCGCGCTGGCGCGCTGCAACTCCCCGAGTCGGAACGCACATTAGCAAACCAGGCTATGGACGAAGAATGCTGCTTGCGTGCATGAGCGTAGACAACCTGAAAATCCGCATGATGGCGCAAACGAGATAGTTGCCACTGAGACAACGAATCAAGGGGAAAAGACTCTGCGCTGGGGGCAATAAGAGGGCAAATCTTGGATGAATCAGGATTTTCGGGTGCGGTTTGGATCATCAACGTCATCCCGAAGGTTGCGCGGCGAGCAAAGTCGCCGCACTCTGAATCTGAATTAGTCGCGAAAACCAGCACTGACAGCGACGCGCTTGCGACCCTGTGCTCGCCGACGGCTAAGCACGGCGGCTCCGCTCTTGGTCTTCATACGGGCACGGAAACCGTGCGTCTTTACGCGCTTCCGGCGATTGGGTTGAAACGTGCGCTTGGGCATGATGCACTCCTGGGTAAATGCGAACGATGGTCATTGAGCGTCGATTCGCTTCATTTGCTTTGCACGAAAACTTCTCTTCGAGCAGACAATTTCAGATTATACCGCAAACGCACTTTTTTTTCACTCCTCCGTCTTCAGCGAAAAGAGGCGCCGACAAGAGACCCCATTGGCGCAAGAGGCTTGCAGCTTAAAGCAAGGAATTCCGCCAAAGATTCAACCCGGAATATCGTCGACTTCACCACAGATGGTGCAACCAATTTATCCACGTGAATGGAGTGTTGCAGCGGTCACAATTTGTGCTAGTATCAGACCCGTTCACAACATTTCCGAATGTTGTCTTGATTTGATTTTTTCAAGCCAAATTCTGCTCATTCGACAATCCGTCGGAGAGCTTCCTGGCAGACGGTAGCAACTTCATTTCAGCCCGCGATAGTTCGCTATCGCGTCGCTTGAGTGTTTTCTGTGCGCTATTGGGTTGTCCATGGGTTTTGGCGCTGTTGCATTTCGAATTCATTCCAACCGTTGTGGACTACGAAAGCAAGGAAGTTTTCCATGTCATTTGTTCCCGCCCCAGCCACAGCAGTGAATCCGTGGAATCAGATTTTGGCGGCTCTTGAGAAGAAGATCGTCCGGCAATCTTTTGAAACATGGCTGAAACCCACTCGTTTCAGTCACATTGCTGGTCGCATGCTTTATGTCCGTATTCCCTCTGAGGACTTCCAGCATATTGCAGAGAAATACAGCGATCTCATTCAAGAGGCAATGGATCAGCTTGGTCTTGAAATCGATCAAGTGATCTTTGTCACCGCAGAGGTCGATCCTTCGCTGCCGCAGATGCGCCGAGACGGTGGCTTTGCGCCACAGTCTGAGCGCATGCCGACTCCCATGCAGCAAGGCGCCACCAATCGCCGCAATACGCCCACACAGGCCGAACAGATACGTTTTGACTGGTCGACCGCTGCTCAATTGAACCCACGGTATACTTTCGACAATT
>JAJZDO010000557.1 GCA_021805955.1 Acidobacteriota bacterium | reverse complement strand
TGTATCTAGTGACGCGCGCTCACATCATTGAGAATCGTATAGCCGTACACATGCTCCATCGCAGCTTCCGCCGATATCCGATATCCACCTTTGCCCATCACCACCGCCATCTCTGCTTCATAGTCTGGCTCTGCCGTTTCTCGCGGTAGCAGAATGGCTTCATCGGGTCCGATGATGGAGGGAGTCATCTTGAAAAATACAACCGGAAACTTGGGAATCTCCAGTCGCGATTCGATCGCATGATCGCAATAGTTCAACCCGATGCAGAATATCCGGGGCGGGTTCCTGATCGGCGCGTGCAACCGGACTTCATGCAGCGGAAATCGTGCTGCATCGGTGGGTGTTGCATCCGAGCTTTGAATGACCTGTAATGTGCTTTTATAGCAACCGGACAGGTCAAGCACTTCACCCGATGCCTCCAGCAGATAGCCTGGCTTTTCGATTCTCTCTCGTGTGGAAAATGTCACTAGTTTCATTGCTTCCCCCGCATTGCTTCTCCCGGTTGTTCCGTAAAAAACCTATCTAAGCTGCTGTCCATCCACCATCGATGGTCATCAAAGAGCCAGTCACAAAGCTCGCCTCCGCAGAAGCAAGATAGCGAACCATCGATGCGACGTCGTTCGGAGTCCCCAGCCGTCCGATGGGCTGACGGGCGCGCAACTCCTCCCGCACTTTTTCCTTTTCGTGCGCGTGATATTTGTCCAGATATCCCTCGACAAACGGTGTCTCCACGGTTCCCGGACAAATGGCATTCACGCGCAACTCCCGTGGATACTCCACCGCCAACTGTCGTGTCATGGCCAGCACAGCGCCCTTGCTGGTGCAATACGCAAAGCGCTGCCGGATGCCGATCATCCCGGCAACCGATCCAATATTTACAACACAGCCTTTGCGCTCGCTGGCCAGCAGCAACTTCAGCATGGCGCGCGTCACTAGATACACCGAGCGAACGTTCACATGCATCAGTCGATCGAAATCTTCCTCGTCCGTCGTCGCAACCGAACCCACATGTCCAACCCCTGCGTTATTGACAAGCAGGTCCAACTGCGTCAGATGGTTCGCAACGGCTGCAATAGAACTCGCGTCTGTCACATCCATCTGGACTGCAACCGCATGCAATCCAGCGGCCACAAGATACGCCGCCAATCGTTGCGCTGCATCCAGTTGAATATCGGCGATGTAGACATACGCTCCGGCACGTGCCAGTTCGATCGCGGTTGCCTCGCCAATGCCGCTTGCCCCGCCCGTGATTAGTGCAACGCAGCCATCCAGTCGAAATGCTTCATTTCGTTCAATGTCCAATGGAATGCTTTCCTCCTGGATACGTCATCGCACTGCAACAATCAACCGAGAACGTTTTCATCGCGAGCCTGAACAAAGTCTCTGATGCCATTTCCCGCTGACGGAGTTGGTTCTTTCGCTCACTTCAGCTTCGACTCTCTCCGGCTCTGTCTTCCGATTCAAACGTCTCCAGGCTCAACACTCCATCTCGCTGTGCAATCAGCTTCTGCACGCGTCCTTCGGCGGAATCAAGTTCCTGTCGGCAGGCTGTGGAGAGTTGCACGCCTTGTTCAAACAATCGCACGGAATCTTCAAGTGTCAGTTCGCCCTTTTCCAGTTGTTGGACAATTGCTTCCAGCTTGCTCAGAGCCTCTTCAAACTTTGCCATCGTCGTTCTTCTTTCTCTGCTTTCTCGATCGCTACAGCGACGAAGCGTCCTTCCGCCCGGGCAGGACCAGATCCAATATCTCCGCAGCCAATGCGTAACGACCAAAAGGCGCGCTCACCTGGACACCCTGTACCATGGGTCGCGCCTCGGCCAGCATCTCCTGAGCGATACGAATTCCTTCGGCTCGAGCCGCTTCCGCCGTCTCTGCCTGAGCCATACGCAGCATCACGGCTTCCGGCATGGAAACGCGCAGATCGTTTCGCATAAACTCCGCGTTGCGCAGGCTGGTTAACGGCCAGATTCCGGCAATCACTGGAATCCGAAATGATTCGATACGTTTCAGGAAGCTCTCTAGCAGACGCATATCAAAAACCGGCTGCGTAATGGCATACTCCGCTCCCGCATCCACCTTCCAGGCAAAGCGTCGCAGTTCCTGGTCAAGATCAGGAACACCGGGATTGGCTGCCACGCCAATCGTGAAGTTTGTCGAATCGCCAATCGCGTTGGAACCGATGTCGAGACCATGATTCAAGCGTCGAACAATATTTACCAACCCGATTGCATCCACATCGAAGACCGCCGTTGCATCCGGATAGTTGCCCAGCTTCGGCGGATCACCGGTCAGGCAAAGAATATTCTTCAGTCCCAGCGATGAGGCGCCCAACAGGTCCGATTGAATGCTCAGAATATTTCGATCGCGACACGTATAGTGCAGAACCGTTTCGATACCCGTCTGCTGTTGAATTTGGATGCACAGGCTCTGCGCGCTCATTCTTGCAGATGCGCGCGGAGAGTCCGGCACGTTGATTGCGTGTACGCCGAGCGAAGTGAGCAGCTTTGCCCCTTCCAGTTCCTTGGAAGAGTTGATTCCGCGTGGCGGCACAATCTCCACCATCGTCACAAATTTTCCTTCTGCAATTAGCCTGCCGATCGTCGACCGTTGAGCCAGGGGCAAAGGCGGCGTTTCCGCACTGATTTCAGCCTGTGTTGGCTCCATCAATGTGATATGTGTCTGCGCATCTAAAGCGCGCAGCGCAGACTTCATCGCGCGTATGTGATTCGGCGTCGTTCCACAGCATCCGCCCACAAACTGCGTTCCGGCCTTCACCGCCTTGCGCGCAAAGCTCGCCATGTACTCCGGCGAGCACAAGTAGATATTGCGGCCCTCCACTGCGCGAGGCATCCCCGCATTCGGCATGGCCATGATTGGAAGATGCGTCGCACTGCGCATCGCCTCCACGGCGGTTAACACGGTTGCCGGGCCGGTCGAGCAGTTGCATCCCACCGCATCGGCTCCGGCTTCCGTCAGGATCGCTGCAGCATGCCCGGGCGTCGTTCCATCCAGGCAGCGGCCATCTTCATCCACCGTCATCATCACAGCAACAGGCAGTTCCGGAGCAATCGT
>JAJZDO010000559.1 GCA_021805955.1 Acidobacteriota bacterium | reverse complement strand
TGGGGCCAGCAACCTGTAACTCCAGACTTTAAGAATATCGATCGCATTATGTCCCATGCGCTGGCTGCGCATCTGGTGCCTGGAGCGGTAGTTCTGATTGGCCACGATGGGAAAATTGTCTTTCATAAGGCTTACGGTGAGCGTTCTCTGGAGCCGAAGCGCGCACCCATGACTGAGGACACAGTATTCGACATGGCTTCAATGACGAAGGTGCTCGCGACCTCCGCGGCGGCCATGGAGCTATATCAGCAAGGCCGCTTTCGCTTGAACGACCCTGTTGCTAAATACCTACCCGAGTTTGCGGCGAACGGCAAACAAGATATAACCATCCGCCAACTGATGACGCATTATTCCGGGCTGCCGCCCGATGTTGACCTGACCCAGGCGTGGGCCGGCAAACAGAAGGGGCTAGACCTCGCATTTTCCGCAACGCCCGACCGTTCGCCTGGGACTGCGTTTCGGTACAGCGACATCAACTTCATCGTGATAGGAGCTCTGGTTGAGAAGCTCTCCGGGACGACCCTGGACGCATATACCGCACAGAATATTTTCACGCCTCTTGGAATGAAGCACACGCGATTTCTGCCGCCCGAGGTATGGCGCGCCAATATTGCGCCTACGCAGTATGACGAACATCACCGGATGTTATTGGGTGTGGTGCATGATCCAACGGCAAGACGGATGGGCGGGGTTGCTGGACACGCAGGGTTGTTCAGTACTGCGAATGATGTGGCAATTTACGCGCAAAGTTTGCTCGACCGACTACAAGGTAGATCAAGCAGTTTTCCGATCGATCGACTTACTCTGGAAAAAATGACCACGCCCCAGCAGCCCGCCACGGGAGTTGCGCTGCGAGGGTTGGGATGGGACATCGAGAGCCCTTTTTCCGGCAATCGTGGGGAGCTATTTCCAGTTGGCGGTTTTGGCCATACTGGATTTACCGGGACCGATCTATGGATCGACCCGTGGAGCGACAGCTACGTCATCTTTCTCAGCAACCGTGTGCATCCCGATGGCGGCGCAAATACAGTTCCGCTGGAGGGAAAAATTGCCAACGCAGCGGCCGAGGCCTTGCATATTCAGGTTCCCGATAGAGGCAACAAGATATCCCGCCTCACGGGTTACAACGAATCCCTGACTGGAATGCGACGCTGGCCAAGCAGAAACGGCAATGTGCAGAACGGAATCGATGTACTGGAAGGCGAGAACTTCGCCACTCTTGCCCGGTTGGCCGCGAAGCATGGCGGCAGGCTGCGCGTCGGTTTACTGACCAACCAAACCGGCCTGGACAGCAGTGGCCGACGCACCATCGATGTCCTGGAGAAGGATGCGCCGATCAAGGTCCCAGGGCTTGCGCTTACGACGATATTCAGCCCTGAACACGGAATCTTGGGTGCGAAGGACACGACTGACATTGCGAGCACTCACGACCGGGCGACCGGGCTGTCTGTCATCAGTTTGTATGGAGCGACGGACGCGCAGCGCCATCCATCCCTGGAGCAGATGAACAAACTGGATACCGTTGTCATCGATCTTCAGGATGCAGGCGTTCGGTTTTATACCTACGAAACGCTGATGGGTTATTTCCTGCAGGCCGCTGCGCATTCCGGCACGGACATCGTCATTCTGGATAGGCCAGATCCGCTGAACGGTTCTTTTGTGCAGGGGCCTGTCTCCGACGCGACCTACAGGAGTTATACGAATTTCATGGCGTTGCCGGTGCGACATGGAATGACGATGGGAGAGCTGGCGCGTTACTTCAATGGAGAAGGCCATATAGGAGCATCGCTGACGGTCGTTCCTATTCGGGGTTGGCAGCGCGGCGACTGGTACGATTCGACATCTCTCCTATGGGTCGATCCATCGCCCAACCTAAGGAACATGGATGAAGCGACTCTATATCCCGGAGTAGGAATGATCGAGACATCGAACATCTCCGTTGGCCGCGGAACGGACACACCGTTTCAATGGATCGGCGCGCCGTGGATTCAAGCCACGCAGCTTGCATCTGCATTGAATGCCCGCTTTCCTACCGGGATACGCTTCGTTCCGGTGCAGTTCATTCCGCAAACCCCCTATCCCTATGCAGGCCAACTTTGCCATGGAGTAGGCTTCGTCATAACCGATCGCAATGCTTTTGACGCTCCTGAGTTGGGCCTGGAGTTGGCCTCCATGCTGCATAAGCTATACCCGACGCAATTCCACCTGGACTCCATCCATACCTTGGTTGCAAATCAGGCGACCATGGAAGCGCTCAAGCAGAAGCACGATCCGGAACCTATCGCCGATACCTGGAAACGGGGAATTCAAGAGTTCAAAAAAAAGCGGAAAGGTTACCTGCTCTACGACGAGCCATAGAGAGGTAGTTGTCGTTTGGTCGGTTGAAGGAATACTCGTGATTGTATCTGTTATAAGACGGGTGCTCGGCAGACGAGCTATCGGGCTGTGGGCCGCATGGATTGGAATTTGCTCGTTCACAGGTTTACTTGCAATGCGGGCGCAAGTCAATAATCCTCAAGTGACGATTGATACAGGCGCCTTGCAAGGCACTAGGTTCGGCAATCTTCCCCATGTAGCTGCGTTTCTTGGCATTCCTTACGCGGCGCAGCCGGTAGGGAATTTGCGTTGGCGACCACCGCAGCCGTCTTCTCCATGGACAGGAGTTCGCAAGGCACATACCTATGGGCCGGCTTGTCCGCAAAATCCCAGCCCGTGGCTGCCGGAAATGCTGGGTCGCAAGACGATGAAGACCGATGAAGCCTGTCTGTATCTGAACGTGTGGACCCCGGACCTCTCGAACGCGGCAAAAGCGCCGGTCATGGTGTGGGTGCATGGTGGCGGGAATGTGGAGGGATCGGGAGAATGGCCTCCACTCGGTGAAACCCTGGCCAAAAGGGGAGTGGTTGTCGTCAGCCTCAACTATCGTTTAGGGGTTTTCGGTTTTCTGGCGCTTCCGGCGCTATCTGCCGAGTCGCCCCATCATGCTTCGGGGAATTATGGGCAGTTAGACCAGATCGAAGCATTGAGATGGGTCCAGCGCAATATCGCCCGCTTCGGCGGCGACCCCAGGAATGTCA
>JAJZDO010000841.1 GCA_021805955.1 Acidobacteriota bacterium | reverse complement strand
GGCCAAGGACGGGATGCGGCGTATATGGTTCCTCGAGAGACGCAATCTCTTCGGGGGTCAGACGGATCGAGAGCGCGGCGACAGCATCCTGAAGATGGTAGGGCTTGGTCGCCCCGACAATAGGGGAGTTGACCGCTGGCTTGCTTAGCAGCCATGCCAGGGCAAGCTGCGCGCGGGAAACGCCACGCTGTTCCGCCACCTTTCCCAGGCGATCCACAACGCTGTGGTCGGCTTCTTCCGTCTGCGAGTACATGGTGGTTGCAAACTGGTCCGTATCGTACCGTTTCGTGTGTTCACTCTGCCACGGACGCGCCAGGCGGCCCCGCGCCAACGGACTCCAGGGAATGACGCCGATTCCCTCGGCATGGCAAAGCGGAAGCATCTCGCGCTCTTCTTCGCGGTAGAGCAGGTTGTAATGATTCTGCATGGAAACAAAACGGGTCCAACCATGACGATCGGCGAGATAGAGTGCCTGAGTGAATTGCCACGCATACATCGACGACGCGCCGATATACCGGACTTTTCCAGCCTTCACTACATCGTGCAGCGCCTCCAGCGTTTCCTCAATCGGCGTCTCATAATCCCAGCGGTGGATCTGGTAGAGGTCGATGTAGTCGGTCTGCAGACGGCGCAGGCTCTGGTCGAGTTCATAGAAGATCGCTTTGCGGGAAAGGCCACCGCCGTTCGGTTCATCGCGCATCATGCCATGCACTTTGGTGGCAAGGACGATGGCTTCGCGGCGAGTATTGGCTTTCAAGAATCGACCTAGGACTTCCTCGCTGACGCCGGCGGAATACACATTGGCGGTGTCGATAAAATTGATTCCGAGATCGAGCGCCTGGCGAAAGAAGGGCTGGCTCTCTTCTTCGTTCAACGCCCACGCATGACTTCCAGGTTTCAGCTTGCCGGTGGCTGGTTTGCCATAGGTCATGCAGCCGAGACAAATGCGGGAAACCTGCAATCCGGTCTTGCCAAGCCTGACGTAGTCCATCGTTTCTCCTGGAACAGTGGGATGATTTCGGTCGTGGTGACCGCCTGCAATGTTCTTACTCAATAGTAAGAGCATCTCGGTTCCGTGAAGGATGCTATGCGTCCGATTCTTACGGACATTGTTTGGCCGCAATGTGTCGAGTGGATGGATCATTGCGGCACCTGCGGGCCTAGAGGTCGCGATGTGACGCATCGGGTGGGCAAGTTCGTGGAACCTTAACGGCCATCCAGACGAAAGCGCTCGCGGATTTCGTAGTGGGAGCCGGTGGATCGGGTGAAGCTTTCGTACAGGATGAATTCCTCTGCGATAAAGCTGGTGAAGCTTGGCTGACGGGGAATCCTGGATTTCCATGCGCCAAGACGTTGTGCTCCGCCTCTGCCTGTACAGCGTGCCAGAGTGACGTGAGGACGATACGGGCGATCCTCGGGGATATATCCGCAATGGCTTGTGGCCGTGGTGACGCGCTGCTGAAGCGACAGCAACTCCGGCGCGACGCGGACTCCGACAAAGAGAATTCCGGTGCGATCGAAGAACCCCATGGATTCAAGTTGAATGGGAACAGAGGGCAGGAACTGCCCGCGAAGTCGCGCAACAAGGCATTCATATTGCTGCGGGCTGGCATTGCCCAGAAACTGCAACGTAATGTGCCACGATTCCGGAGTGGACCAGCGCAGGCCGTCTTCATTCGACTGAAGACGAGCCGTGATCGCCAAGAGTTCATCGATCATCGATGCAGCGAGTGGAATTCCAACAAAAAGACGCATCTCGAGGAAAGTGTAAGACGCTCTTGGCCATTATGTCGCTGCCTCTTGGGAAACCTCACGATTCCCCGCAAAGTTCAGCCTGTGGGAAAGCCGATCCAGAAAAGGTTCCTGGCTTTTCTGAATGCGTTCTCTCGCATCGCTGATGGAAAACCAGCCCCCACGATCCACTTCAGGAATCTCGATCAAGCGACCCGAGTGGGACGGCCATTCCACTTCGCAGCAATTGCTGGCCAGAAGGGTCGGGTCGCAATCACCTTCAAAAGCCCATGCCGACACGACCTTGCCACTGGACAGCCGTACTGTGCCAAGTTCGAGAAATTCCCCGGCCGCCGCAAAACCTGTTTCCTCCTGGAATTCTCGTCTGGCAGCTTCTAACGGCGGCTCGCATTCTTCATATTCCCCCTTGGGAATGGACCATGCGCCCAGGTCCTTGCTTGCCCAGAAAGGACCGCCGGGGTGCACCAGGAAGATTTCTAACTGGTCATCGAGTTGCCTATACATCAGCAGGCCCGCGCTGCGTTTTGGCATGTTTCCTGCTCCACTCATCTGCTTCGTCTCCCGGTTCACTGATATTTGCTCAGCGAACGCGCGGTCCGTCCGCCCTTCAAGTCCCAATGCTCCTATATCATTCCCGCATTGCGTTTATCGCAATTGTATCCATCCGTCGCGTTTCGCTCATCGCCGGCGGGGAATTGTATTCTCGCATGTGCAGCAAGACCAACAAGGAGTGGGCCTCCGCTCCGGCGGACCGGCCTCCATCCGGGCTGCTGAAAACTTAGAGGCCAGATCCAAAAAGTGATCCAGTGCCGGGAACAAATCGGGAGGCGACGCCTGCGATGTGTCGCGAACGGACTGACGAACGTCGCCTAGATTCCTGTTGCGATGCGAATGGGAACGCGGTAAATTTGACATTCCCCGGTTCGATTCGGTTTCGCGCGACGAGGTTCTCGCATGTCCGATCAGGATTTCAAAGCCACTCCACGCTCAGCGAAGTTTCACTACGGCAAAGCAGCAACTCCGGAGACAACGCACGTTTCGGTACGACTGGGACTGGTATCGGAGGACGGCCAGCGGATTTCGCCGGAGACGACGGAACGCCCCGTACCGGTGGCCCTGCTGGTGTGCCACGGCATGGGCGAGCAGGTGCGGTTCGAGACCGTCGGCCAGATTGCGGCGTCAGTACTGAAGGAAGCCGCGGCTCAGGGCTGCACTGTGACCCAGACCGGGGTGAATCTTTCGTTCCAGAACGAGAGTTTTCTGGCGAGGGCAGAACTCAACTGGACGACGCCGCAGGGGAAGCCGCACTCCGTGCATGTGTACGAGGCTTACTGGGCGCCGGTTACGGAAGGTCAAGTGACCTATTGGGAGACAATTAAGTTCCTCTTCTCGGCGGCGTGGAAAGGCTGGAGGTCTTCGAAATTCTTCGAGCCCTGCGTTTTCCAGCGGTACCTGTTCGACAAACTTCGCGACATGACGATTTACTCCAGCACGAAAGCGGCGCTGATGTTTGTGGCGCTCTTTCTGGCCGCCCAGGTCGTGGCGATAGCGGTTGTTCTGGCGAAGCTCGCCGACCAGGTAAAGCAGTTGGAGACTGCCCATTTTGCGATCAAGCAGGTGGTACAGATTCTGCTGCCCGGGGTCCATGTGCTACGGTCTTCGGTTACTAGCCCAGAGCAGAAAATACTGGTGGCGCTCGCACTTCTCGGCTGGTACTTACTGGTGGCAGAGATTCTCGCGGCTCGCTACTTTCTTATTCAATATGTCGGTGATGTGGCGGCGTATATCTCGCCGTACAAGGCTTCTAAGTTCGAAGATATCCGCAACAAGATCCAGGCGATCGGGCTGGATGTGGCGAAGGTGATCTATGGGTTTGAGAATACGACGGTCGTGCCGGAGTATGAGCGAGTCGTGTTTGCGGGACACTCACTCGGATCGGTGCTGGCGTACGACACGTTGAACGCGGTAATCAATCTCGATCTGACTTCAGCGACGCCGGGATCGAAGCGTGTGGTCGAGCGGACGCAGAAGCTGATCACGTTCGGTTCGCCGCTGGACAAGACTGCGTTTCTGTTTCGTAACCAGTCGAACCATGTGAAGGACCCGCTTCGAGAGCAGATGGTGAGTGCCTTTCAGCCGTTGATTCTGGACTATACAGCTTTCAGGAAGCCGCATTTCTGGACGAATCTGTGGTCTTCGCTGGATGTGATCTCGGGAAGTCTCGAGTACTACGATGTGCCTGTGCTGGAGCCAGGTGCGGTGTTGGATACGGCGGATCCGTTGGGCGCGAATTATCCGAGGGCAAGCAATGACCCTCGACGGGTTGAGAATTTGAAGGACCCAGCAGCAACGATTCCGCTTGCCGCGCATGTGCAGTACTGGAAGGGGGATTTGCTGGCGAAGACCCTGTATGCGGCGGTCCGGTAGGCAGCGGGTCGAGTTGAAATCTCCGGTGCTTCAGGCGCGAGTTTGGGATTCGCGCGCGGACCAACTCGCATCGACATACGCGTTGCCGCAAGCGCAGCTTTGCCGACCACCTGGAGAGTTACATTTTGGAGTCAGAGAGTATTGTCCGAAGACTACACTTTCACCAGCAGCGGAACCGCCGCCAGCGATGCGACGTCCCGCCCATCCACCAGGGCCAGCGATCCGCGGCCATCGAACCGGTACACCATTCCAGTTCCTGCTCCCACAGCGGTAAGCCGCGTACGGCCTGTGTACTGAAACAAGGCGGAGTTGTAGACGGATGGATCCACACGAACGGCGCCAGCGTGGGCCTGAGGGTCCTGAGTTAGTAGTCTTCTTCCATTTCCGCAACACGACATGTCGACATCTCCTCTTGAGTTGGTTCTTCGTAGAACCAAGCGCCTTCCGGTTCTTCCTCGGCAAGACGGTTGGTAAGAATTGCGGCCCCGGAAAGCGCCAGCCAGAGCGTTAGTCTTTCTTCCCAATGCGATGCCAGTACCATTGCGAATGGAGCGGCCACCCACAGGCTGAGGCAATAAAAGCAGTCCGTGACGCCGGAAAGTGACATTCGCCGCAGCCAGGTTCGGCAGCGAGCAAACATTTCTAACGGACCATCCTCAGCCTGAAGCAAGTGTGTTAGCCGCCACACCGCAAGGGCAGCAATTGCAATTCGTAGAGCCGTCATGGGAGCCTCGTGGGTTTCCAGCCCGGCGCGTGCCGGGCTGGAATGTTAGTTGGCAATGGAACATCTACAGCGAGCTCAGCAGGCAGAAGCCGACCGAGGCGGGCAGGTAGTTGTGCGAGTTAGGTGAGCTGTCCACAATGCTGCGGTCCCACACGTTCAATTGAACTACATAGCCGCACGGTGGCAGCGACGATGTGTCGAGCGTCCATGCGTTGCCCGCAGAAGGCAGCGACGCAGTCGGCACAGCTCCGCTGGAAGGCGAGACCGGTCCGGCATACGGTTCCGAGCCCATGCTGAATGATCCAAAGTGGATGTCATAGGCGACATAGTGTCCATTCAACACGGTGCCCACAGCAAACCGACTGCAATCCAGGTTGTTGTCCAGATGCACAACTGCCTGCGGCGCCGTGTTGTCGAGCTGGATCAAGTGCGTATCCGGCAGCGACCCAGAGATAGGATTATCCGACATATCGGCGATTTGCAGCGTGATCTGCCACAGGTCGTCGCCGCTGGTATCCCACTCGCCCAGCAATGAGTCGATGTTTAGGGTGGGATCCACATAAGTAAAGTACCCACTCGGATCGGGCGAGCTTGTGTAGGTGGTCCCGTCCCAACGGGTCAGCAACAACGGAGTCATGAGCGTGATCGGTGCGCCGCCGCCCGTGTCCTGCACAGTCAGCTTGTACTTGTAACCCACAAACAGTTCTCCCTGCACTGACACTCTGCCGCCGAACGGGCACGCGCGTCCAAGAGAGTCGGCCGCCGTGTTCGTCAGGGCAAAGACTGCGTTCCAGGTCGTCAGGCCCGTGGTGCTGTCGATCATGCTGGTTGGGATTCCACCGAGAATGCTGATGGTGGGCGTCAGGTAGTTCGGCTGCGAGCCTGGCTGGATCTGCACGTGAGCATCCAGCAGATTGCCCCAGTATGTCAACGCGTTCGGATCGGTCGTCGAGGGTGGAGTTGCCCACGATAGTACCGCCCGGACACGGCCGATCTTGGGCGTGTTGCACGGATTGCGGTGGTTGCTCAAGTTCACCGGCAGCACAGCGGAATATACGAGCCCACCTGCCGGAATACTGGCGATGTCATGCACTTGCACTCCCACCGTTCCCAGGTAGCTGTATTCGCAGGTGTTGTCCCAGTCCGCCCAGAACGCCACATATTCTGTGCTGCCGGCGGTGCACAGTCCTCCGCCGTAACCGGAGGGCCGTTTGATCAGGAAAGTCGCGACCAGTCGCTCCAGACCGTAGCCGCCTTCGAGTCCCAGGCATTCCAACTGTTCGTAGCTTACGTCGGCGTTAACTTCGCCCAACGAAGCGAGCGCCGACTGCCAGTTGAGTCCCTGGTTTTTCCATTCCGCAATGTTCAGTTCAATCGCCGTGGGATCGGCCGCCTTCGCATTCAGCGCCTGCTGTAATTGCGCAAAACCAAAGCGGTGGGACGGCACCGCGCTTTCCGCCGCGCTGGTTTTCTTTGCTGTCTGCGGTTGATACAACTTCGCGAGTTGCGTGAGTGACAGCGGACTGGGGTCGGGCAGCGGAATCGGAATCTGCAGCGCCTGCTCAATCTCTTCTGGCGGCAGAACCTGCTTCACCGCCTCGTTGACGTTTGCTGCAATTTCCTTCAGGAAAATTGGCCGGGGACGTATCTGAATCTGCGCATCCAGAGTATTGCCCCATACCGGCGTATAGGTTGGATCACCCGCCGTCGGGATCGCGTTCCAGGACAGAATCGCGCGTGCCTTTGGCAGTACTGGAAAGAAGCACCAATTCGCCTGCGGCGTCAGTTGCACCGAGGCCGCGTAGCTGAGCGGCTTTTCTGGATCCTTGTGGCAGTCGTTCTGTTCCGGAATATCATGCACATTGACGGCCGCCAGACCAGCATCTTCCCATCCCGAACCATAATCCACAAAAAATCGCACATACTCGAACGATCCGTTCTGACAAAGCGAGCCGTTGTATCCATAGGACTGATTGACCTGCACCACCGCTTCCAGCAGGTTGGTGAGCGGGTTGAAGCCAAGGCACGTCACCTGTTCGTAAAACTCGTCGTTCGCGATCGAGACAACAGGTTGGAATTCGCTGTCCTTCAGGTTACCGAAGTAGTTTGGATTGCCCGCAAGCAGTTCAAAGAAGTTAAGCCTGTGCGTCTTCACCGCCTCGAGTGCCGCCGTCTCATTGTTCGTGGATTTCGCCATTTCCTTCTCCTTGTGCGCCGGTAAAAACCGGCGAGGTGTAGTGAATGAAAGAGTCATACGGTAAAGAGCCAGCGACCCCTACCGGCCCCGAGTCATGCGGGGCCGCCCGCGAGGGCGTCGCCGAAGCGTTGACAGAGGAACGTGCGGTAGCCACATCAACGTTGCGATCTGGCGTGAACCCGGACCGTACGAATCGTCAGCAGAACCCCGTCCATAACAATGGTGCAAAAACATCGCCGCGCGTTTCACTCACAAGGGATAATTCTTCCGATCGCGCCTGGGGAACATACCGGAATGGATTGCGGGATGATTGTAGGGTCGCTTCGAGGAAGTCGCGGGTATGCAGTGTGAGCGCGTGCGGGTCCGGCTATACCTGCAAGACCGGCGAGTACGCGATCGAGAAAGCGCTTCTTGCCGCTTTACTCTTTCAGCAAGTGTATGGCCCATATGCGGGGCAAGGTTCATCGATGGACATGCTTACCCACCGGCATACAGCTGAAAGGCTGCCCAGTAAAGCGGCTTACGGTAGACAGTCTGGGAATGGATCAGCGACAGCTTTGCATCTCGGAGAGCTTTATCGGGGTCGCTACCGGCCTGGATTCCACTATAGAGCCTGTCCATCAGCATTGGTGTTGAGGCATCGCTTGCCTCCCATAATGCTCCGATCACGTTATGCGCTCCCGCGCGAAGAAATGCCCAGGACAGTCCCACGAGTCCCTCGCCGGCATAGGCGCGCAGGCCCGATCCATAACAGGCCGAGATTGTTACTAGTCGAGCGTGGAGAGGTTGGTGCACGATATCTCGCGCGTACAACCTGAAGGTGTCAGGATCCCCTGCCGATGCGGAAAGTACGACAGCGGAATCCAGGGGGCTCAAACGACTGGCGGTTCCATGCGCAACAAAATGAATGTAGGAAAAGCGATCGGGTCGAATCGCTGTATATGCCGCGGGTACCGCATTGGCCCTCGTCAGGACGACTTCGTTATCCATCTGAAAGTGTTTTTCAACGCTTTGTATCTCTGCGGATGCGTTAAAAAGTCGTGGGTAAGCGGGTCCAGCCGGGATTGGATCACCAATCAACAACAGATTGTTTGCATTCTTTCCAGGACCGCGCGAGTCCAAACCGGAGATCAATCCTATCGCATTGGTATTCAGGACGGTGACGTCTTCAATCCAGTAGTGGAATCCGATTCGGCCCGGAACGAGAAGGGTCTCAAAATTCAACGCGTCCAGGCTTCCATCCGGGATCAGAACTACCCTTGAACCCTTGCGGATGATCGACGCGGCTGGAGCAACGATAGAGTCATAGAGATATCTTGCGTCCGCGTTTTCTTGGCGTAGCGGGTCAGTCGATCGCAGGATGGCCTGTTGATACTTCTCCATGTGAGATTCGATTTCCGATCGTCCAGGAAGAAAAAAGAGGCGAGTGCGGTTGCGATTGATCGCCCATAAGTAAGACCTTGTGGGCCCAAGCGCATAGAACAGGATCGTTGCGTCGAGTTTACGAGCGACTACCTGTGCGTTCGTTGTCCGCTCCTGCGACGGATGAGCCGCATTGCCTGTTAGTCCGAGGCCTTCCTGCAGCGTTCGTGCGCGACCCAGGTCAAGCAGCTGCAAGGCTTCAACCGGTCTATTCGACGCTATGAGAAATTCGGCGTAATCCTTGTACAGAGTATCGGCATTCGCAAAAAATGGAAGCTTCATCTCATCATCTTTGAGTGAGGAGCGTTGCGCTTCGAACGTAGCGATGGACTTCTTGTACCAGACCTCGGCTAATTCCGGATCCTGGTTCTGGGCATATAACTTCGCAATCGCATTTTCCACTTCCTCGCGAAGAGACGGCATCGTAACTGGATCTCGATAGACTTGCAACAAAAGATGTCTCGCTTCAAGACCATTGTTGCGTCGAGCCGCAAGGATGCCCTGTAGAAACAAGGCGTCGACCGCGGCGGATTGGCTACCCCAGGAACGTGCGGCCAGGAGCGCGTCGATGCTCTGCTTCTCCGCCGAGTCGAATTGATGCCGTTGAAAGTATAGAAATCCAAGCTCCGTGTGCGTATCGGCGATCCATTCTTTGTCATCGGCTGCCTGCGCAGCCTTCAACGCTTTCCGATAATTCGTCTCAGCCGCTTCCAGGTTTCCAAGCCGATAAAAAGCAAGGCCGGTATTGGTCCACCACACCAGCTGATCGTGAGCAGAGCCTAAATCCGTGGCCGCTTGTTCCGCACCCTGGAAGTCGAACAGTGATTTCTCAAAGTCGCCTAGTTTGTAGTAGGCCCAGCCGGCATTGCCGAGAGCCAATTCCAAAGCCAACCGCGCATGAATCGATTGAGCAACCAGAGATGCAGCGTTGAACCTGTCCAAAGCATCGCCATATTTTTCAGTGCGCAGCGCGACCGTACCTAGATTCAGAAGGTCACTTGTTTCCAGGAATTTATCTCCATGCTGCTGGGCAAACTCCAGACTGCTTTCAAACGAATCTCTTGCATTCGCAAGCATGTCGCGATGGACTTCAATCAGTCCCTCCGTCTGCAACACCTCTCCCTGCAATGAAGAACGGCTTACACTGGAAAGCTCTTGCGCCGCGTGGAATTCCCGATCTGCCTGTTGCGGTCGATTGAGGCGGGTGTGGGCCAAACTAAGGAGTAATTGCCGTCGGATTTCCGCATCGCCGACTGCGGGATCGAGAGAACGATCGCCGCTGAGCAATACGATCACATCCGGACTGTTCCCCTGGTACGTAAGGATCTCTGCTTCGAGCAGGCGAAAGTTTATATCCCATTGTGAGCCGTGTCCTGAGAAGTCTTTACGCGCTTTCTCTGCATCCTGCTGCGCCATGCCCAGATCGCCGCTCAGGAATTCCCGATAAATATTCCGGTAAACAGCATCTGGAGCCTGGTGCCTTGAAGGGTGGCATCCGAAAAGGACTACAGCGGACAGCAGTGCGCCAGCTACGAAGGAGGCATGGTACTGCCGTTGATACTTACCACCGATGCACTTATTTGCGCGTGCACGTTGCAGCCTAGCTCGACCCGAGCTATTGCGAGTTGAATCGAACTTGGAAAGACAATAACCTCGCCCAGGAATATCCTCCCAAAATCCTGAATTTCGACGAAGTGACCGATTGTCTTGCCCGGAACTGTTCCTTCGACGCCATCGACCAGCGAACATAGAACACATCCGTCTTTTTTCAACTCACGCTTCGGTTCCATCCACCCGTATCGTTGAAGAGCCCATTCATACGCGTTTCCGCTGGTGCTCTCAGCTACGCTTCGGACGATTGCCCGGGCTTGCTCCTGGCCTGTTTGCAGAAGGGCGGGCCACATATTCCGCATCTGAATATTATCCGCTCCGGTGCCTGCTCCCAACAAGGTCGAATTCAGCACAGGGCAAACATCCTGCCCGCCCACCCGAAGGCCTTCGAAGTGTGAGCCGGCAAAAGAAACTTCAGCAGGCCCACCATCTCTCGGATGCTCGACAGATATTTGAGCCACAATTCTTTCTGCGGTCACAATC
>JAJZDO010000814.1 GCA_021805955.1 Acidobacteriota bacterium | reverse complement strand
AGTTGTTCTGCATCTCTGAAGCCTTTTCCGCGAGAGTCATTCGGCGCACCAGGTCGGCAGCCCTTTGTTCCGGCGCCAGGTTGGTGTCCAGATACGCAGGAGTCGGTGCAGTCTGGGCGAACGCGGGCTGTATAGCCAAGGTAAGGGAGAGTGATCCTGCTCCAAGGACAATTCCCTGCATCATCCGCATCATGCATTTGTTCATGTTGCACCTCAAATTGAAAAATTGGCTGACGGTCTTTGACCCGATTTCTCTCGAAAATCTAGCCCGCTTGCCGTGTCATACGTTGCAGGCCACTTACTTTGCAATTCGCACTGTCCTGTACAGATTTATCGCGCGGCTACGATTGGCTGGCTCCCCGTCTGGAAGAGTCGCGGCGCAAAGTCCTTCAGATCGCGGCGCCATGTCTGCCACTCGTGAGAAGTGCCGGGAGATTGATAGAAAATATGTTTTACGCCAGCCTCTGTGAAGGCGTCGTGCAGTCTGGTGATGCCGGCCAGCATTTGGGGAGGCTCCGCAGTTCCCACGCCAATCCAGAGCAGGTGCACTTTTTTTGCAAATGCTGTTGGATCGGCGAGCGCCCCGTTGAAGGCCGTCTTGAGATCGAGCTTCTGTCCGCTGCGCATCATCATCATCCCGCCTGCTCCGCTGAAGCCGCCGATGTAGGAGAAAAGATTGAGATGGTCGAAGGTGATCTGGAAGGTCTGCATACCACCCATCGAAAGCCCTGCCATGCCGCGATGATCGCGATCGGCGATGGTCCTGAAATTTGCATCGATGTAGGGGATCAGAACCTGAATCAGGTCGTCCTCGAAGGCCTGGAACATTCCCTGCATGGCTTTCATCATCTCCGGCGGGCCGAAGGGTTTTCCTGTCAGGTCCGGGTCGACTTGGCCGGCGCGCCGCGCATAGCCGTAGGCCATCACGAGAATCATTGGCTTGGCACTTCCGCTCGCTATCAGGTTGTCCAGAATGAAGTTGGCATGGCCCTGCCTGGTCCAGCCTGTCTCATCTTCGCCGGCACCATGCTGCAGGTAGAGGACGGGGTAGCGCATCTTCGTTTGCGTGTCGTAGCCCGGCGGCAGATAGACGACAGCATGGCGCCAGCTCCCGGTGATCTTTGAGAAATACCAGATATCACGCACAGCGCCGTGCGGAACATTCTGCGGCAGGTAGTAGGTTGCTCCTGCTTCGGGTATCTCGATGCCGCTGGCGTCCCTGCCACCGCCGAAGAAAGCATGGCTTCCCGCATCATTGACGTCCACGCCGTCGACAACAAAGTTGTAGTAGTGGAATCCAGGCACGAGAGGTGGCGTCGTGACCGTCCAGTACCCATCAGCGCCTTTAACCATATCCAGCTTCGGGTTACTCCAGAAGTTGAGTTTCACCGCCGTCGCGTTCGGGGCCTTGATACGGAACTGGGCTTTGCCGCTGGCGTCGACGCGAGGGTACTCCGCAGCCCACACATTGGTCGAAGCAGGCACGAATCCATCCTTGGTTTGTGCGTAGCAGCAGCTTGCAAGCAGAAGGATTGCGGCGGCAATTCTCTTCATGAGATTTTCTCCATCCTTGAACCGTTCCGTCTGAATCGCGTTGTGATTCACGGAAATCAAAAAGTAGTTACGACGACAAACCCGGATAGCCGGTGACTTCGCTAGGACATGGTTCGTAGTCCGGTGAATTCTACCCGACCAAGTTTGTCAAAGGATAGTTGTTTTTTTCAACTTGGTACATCGATTTATTCGATGTATCCTCATCCCATGGATACGACACTGGATTCCTGGGAGATTCTCCAGACTGTTGTGCACTTAGGAGGCTTTGCCCCCGCGGCCAGGAAGCTCCATCGATCTCAATCCACGATTAGTTACGCGATTCGACGTTTACAGGAACAGTTGGGGGTTCAGCTATTTGAAATCCACGGACGAAAGGCGCAGCTAACTGAGGCGGGCAGGGCGCTTTTGGCGGATGCGGAACCCCATCTGGCGGGATTTCATGAGCTTGAGCAGCGAGCCCGCGCAATGGCGAGTGGAGGCGCCTGCGATCTCTGCCTTTCTGTTGACAGCATCTTTCCCGACGATCGTCTGTTTGAAGTGCTTGCCGCGTTTTCCCACAGTTTTCCCCACGTCAGGCTGAGGTTGCGACAGGGAACATTTCTCTCTGCCGACGCGGAGTTTTCCCTCCACGACGCGCAAATCTGCGTGACGGGCCTGGCGTCGCGCGAACCGCTAGTCAAGACGATTGTCGTGATCGGAATGATTGCAGTAGCGCACCGCGATCATCCTCTTCTCTCGATTCAGCGCAGGCTCTCGCATTCTGACCTGTTGCAGCACCTTCAGGTGATCATCGAAAGCGCTGCATCCGGGAGCCTCAAACAGCAACCACGATTTGCTGCACAGCGCATTCTTGCGGTAAGCACGATCGAATCAGCCATCGCAGCGGTTCGCAGCGGCCTTTGTTTCGGCTGGCTGCCAGGATACCGCGTTCAGCCAGAGTTGAAACGTGGTGATTTTGTCGCACTCCCGCTTCCTGCCGGAAAAATGCGCGATGTCCGCTTGAATCTCGTTTGCAGGGACTTAGACGCGAGTAACACCGCCGTCAGAGCTCTCGCGAACCTATTGGGAATGAGCCGTGAGCCGGAGGTGATCTGAGCGCGCCCAGCTAACGGCAATCAATCGACAAAATCAATGAGAATAAAACCGCCTTTAGGCGTTCAGCTTTCAGCGTCTGTGCTGGATACTGGAAGGATGGTGGAGTACCACAAGAGTTCCCATTCGATTTGGGATGTGAAGTATCACGTGGTGTGGATCACGAAGTACCGTTACAAGGTGCTTCGGGGGCGAGATCGCGGTTCGGAGGCGGGATCTTCTGCGGCAGATATGTGAAGGCCGGGAAGTAGTGATCGTTCAGGGTTCGGTGGGCCCAGACCATGTACACATGCTGGTGAGTGTGCCGCCGCAGTTGGCTCCGGCGAGGCTGGTGCAGTACATGAAGGGCCGGTCGAGCAGGATTCTGCAAGATGAGTTTCCGCAGTTGAAGAGTCGCCCCTTCGCGTTCTCTGCGCCTCAATGAAACTGACTCATC
>JAJZDO010000555.1 GCA_021805955.1 Acidobacteriota bacterium | reverse complement strand
TTCCCAGCCGAAGGTGTCGGGCGGCACGACCTCCGAAGGCCCGTGTACGCCAAGCGGTTGCAGACGCGACGCTGGATCCGGATAAGGGCCTGCGCCGTCGATCTTGAACCAGTAACGCGTACCCGCCCCAGCACCGTCCACCGTAGCTTCATACATGCCATTCGGCTGCAGCGTCATCGGAAACGAGCGGGCATCCCCTTCTCCTTCGGCTTCCAGAATCAATTCGACAGTTGCGTCGGGGCGCGCCCATAGACGAAAGGTACAACCGCGATCCTGAAGAAGGGGGCCGAAGGCTGGGACCCACGCGCGGGGCATGGAGGATGAAGCGTGACGAGAAATTGGATTTACCTCCGTAACTTTCGATCGAGATGCAATGCCGCGCTTATCAAGCCAAGATGTGTGAACGCCTGGGGAAAGTTGCCAAGCGCCGTGCCTGTCGAACTGATCTCCTCCGAGTAAAGTCCGAGATGGTTTGCGTAGGTCAGCATCTTCTCGAAAATAAAGCGGGCATCTTCCAGGCGGTCTGCGCGCGCCAGTGCATCCACCAGCCAGAAAGTACACATGCTGAAAGTTCCCTCTGCGCCGGCGAGACCGTCCCAGGCAGCCTTGCCATCGTCGAGTTCATACCGGTACACGAGGCTGTCGGAGACCAGCTTTTCCATGGTGCGGTCGATGGTGCTCAACATTCGCGGGTCGGTCGGCGCAATGAAGAAAACGGTCGGCATGAGAAGATTGCCCGCATCCAATGCGTGCGATTCATAGGCTTGAACGAACGACTGCTGCTCGGCGTCCCAGCCATTTTTCATGACCGATTCAAAAATATCGTTGCGTGCATTTTCCATACGGACGCGATCGATGGGAAGGCTTCGCCCCTCTGCCAGACGCAGTCCACGGTCGAGGGCGACCCAACACTGCATTTTGGAGTAGACGAAATTCTGCCGCTCGCTGCGCACCTCCCACATGCCATCGTCGGGCTGGTTCCAGTTGTCTGCGACCCATTCGAGCACGCCCTTAATGCGCTGCCAAATGTCGTAGGAGATTCCTGAAACATGTTTGTCGTAGAGATAGATGGCGTCCATCATTTCGCCGTAGATATCGAGCTGCAGCTGGTTATATGCAGCATTTCCAATACGAACCGGCTTGGAGTCCCTGTATCCGGAAAGGTGATCGAGCGTGATTTCGGTCAGGTCGGACTTTCCTTCCACGGAGTACACGACATTGAGCGGGTCGTCCGGCACAGGGTGGCCGGTTCTTGCGTTGTGCTCGGCAGAATCGCCGTGCGCAGCTGGGTCCGCAGGCTGACGTGTACCCGTAGCCAGATTGCCGGCATCCGCCTTGAGATTTTCTTCCGCATGCCCGTTGGTGGCCTGCTGGATGCGTTTCGACAGCCACTCGATAAACGCGGTCGCCTCTTCCGTGAACCCCAGCCGGATGAGCGAATATACGGTAAAGGAAGAGTCTCGTATCCAGGTATAGCGATAGTCCCAGTTACGTTCTCCTCCGATGGACTCCGGCAAACTGGTGGTCGGCGCGGCCACGATCGCGCCGGTGGGGTGATGGGTCATCATTTTCAGCGTCAGCGCGGAACGAAGTACGTTCTCTCGCCAGCGGCCTTCATATTTACAGTGGGACAGCCACTCGCGCCAGAATGCCAGCGTTTTGTCCATCAACCTGGCGCCTGCGACGGGAGCTTGCTCCGTGTCGTCGTCCAAGCCGCTCAGATAGCGCAGTGCAAACTCCGCGGTTTCATTGGGTTGCAGAGTGAACTGAGCGATGGCCACGCCATCCTGAATTTCCCAAGGGCCTGGGCCAAGCAGCAACATGCGCTCATTCTCCGTCTTGAAGAGCACGCCGCCATCCACGGCAATAGCTGTGTGAGGAGTGCGCGCATAATTGAATGCAGGCGCGCATTCCAGTCGAAACCGCACCGCACCCCGCACAGCACGGGCAATCCGCACAACTTCATGCATTACGGAATGGCTGTCTACCGCACGATCGTTCTTCACCGGCATAAAGTCGATGACTTCGCCAACGCCTTCCGCGCGCAGGAAGCGGGTCAGCAGGACATTGGTTTCCGGCATATACATCTGCCGATTGGTGCCGGAATCCAGCGGAGCCAGCCGGAAGTGGCCCCCCTTTTTCTCGTCCAGGATCGCAGCGAATATGCTCGGAGAATCGAACTGGGGAAGGCAGCACCAATCGATGGTCCCATCCATCGCCACCAGGGCCACTGTATGCAAATCGCCAATTACGCCACAGGATTCAATCGGTCGTTGTGTCATATATAAGTTATAAGTTTATTTTTGAATAAGAGGAGCGGTCACGGCAATGCCAGGCAAACCGATGCTGCCGCAGGCCATCTAACCGGTACGATATAAGAGATGGACCCAGTCAA
The DNA here is from genome assembly GCA_021805955.1 of Acidobacteriota bacterium. Next base: position 693 of record JAJZDO010000555.1, on the reverse strand, counting down.
CTCCGGCCATTGGCGATCCGCAGGCCGCTCGACCATGCATCCCGAATTACAGCGGTAACTTCTAAGAATTTTGCGTCCATCATTCCAACTTCTATAAGATGCAGTTTCGGGCAAGCGTGAAAGAACCTACAACCCACAAATCGTACGGCGATACCTGGCGATCGCGGATCAATGCCATGCGCAACATCCCGCCGATCCTGCGGATGGTGTGGGACTGCGGACCCAAGACTGTCGTGTGGTCGATGGTCCTGCGGATCGCTTTGGCGGTCATGCCGGTGGCGATCCTTGCCGTTTCCCGCTGGCTGATCAACGCAATCGTCGTCAGCCTGTCGCACCATGGCGCACTGCCGAACTACTTCTGGTGGGTTGTCGCATTGGAATTTGGCTTGGCGTCGCTGGCTGCGATCTTGAGCCGCGGAGTCGGATTCTGCGATAGCCTGCTCGGCGACCTGTATCTACAACACATCAGCGTTCGCGTCATCGAACATGCATCGCAGCTCGACATCACTGCTTTTGAAAACCCGGACTACTACGACCGGCTGGAGCGCGCCAAAGCGCAGGCAACCGACCGCATCGCCATGATCCAGATGGTCGGCACGCTGACGCAACAAGTGCTGACCACGATTTCCCTGGCCGTGTACATCGCCAAGTATTCTCCGTGGCTGCTGCTCCTTCTCATCGCAGGCACCATCC